>QCRB01000016.1 GCA_003209425.1 Prochlorococcus sp. AG-459-E08 | reverse complement strand
ATGTTTGAGAATCTGTTTCATCGTAAATTGAAAATTGCCTTGTCCATTTTAGACCTTCTGGATCAGTATATTTTTCAATATCGTATCTCAGAAGTCTTGAAAATAAAGAATGGAAAGTACCGATCCAAAGGTTCTGAAGCCTCTCTTGGTGAATATTTGTTCTTAATTGATTTTGATCAATTTCTTTGAGAGTTGTCCAAGGCTGACCAAATTGATTTAAAGCTAATTCTTGGGCTAGAAGAACCTCTAATCTTGCTTTCATTTCTTTAGCAGCTTTGTTAGTGAAAGTGACTGCGAGAATGTTAAAGGGATCTATAGAGTTACCCTCAATAAGGTTTGCAATTCTGTGAGTAAGAGCCTTAGTTTTTCCGCTACCTGCACCTGCTACAACTAAGAGTGGTCCATAAACATGTTTTACTGCTTGAAGTTGTTGATTGTTTAGGGACTTAAAAAGGAAATTGTTGGTTTGAGGCACTTTTGGAAGGGTTTTTCAAAAATCAGACTTTACTATGAGATTCAGATTCCGTTTTTAAATCTTCTAACGCTTTTTTTAAATTTATAAGTTCATTATTGTTATTAATTATTTCTTCAAATTTGTTTTGAGGCATCTTTAATTTCATACTTCTATCAAGAATTTCTTTTTCCAATCTCTTTTTATATGAGGAAATAAGTTTCTTTGATAATTTTAAATCCTGTTGATCCAAAACTTTATTAAAAATGTAACTTTATATTAGCGAAAAAAAAATTTTTATTTGAATTATTTCAATTATCACTTTGGAATGAAGTTATTAATTAAGAAGCGTTGCGTTAAGTTTGAAATTGTATTGTTTTTACTAGCTTTGTATTATTCTTAAAATTGATCTTTAAATTTTTACTTCAGGAATGTCAGTTTCAAAGAATGATCAACTATTGTCAGCAGATAAGAAATTAAATGATTTAAGCAATATAAAAGAATTTATTAATAGTGCAAACTCAAGATTAGATGCAATAACCTCAATAACCAATAATTCACATGCAATCGCAGCAGACGCTGTAACAGCAATGATTTGCGAAAATCAAGATTCACTTAATTCAAAAATATCTTTAAATACAACTAACAAGATGTCCGTTTGTTTAAGAGATGGAGAAATAATCCTAAGGATTGTTACTTATCTTTTAATTTCTAATGACGAATCAGTTTTAGAAAAAAGTTGTTTGAAGGATCTTAAAAATACTTATCTTGCTCTTGGGGTACCTTTAAGAAATGCAAGAAGGGTTTTTGAATTAATGCGAGATGCAACTATCTCTGATTTGAATTCAACAGTTAATAATATGCGTGGAAACAAAGTCTTTCTTCCTAAATTAATATCTGAAACAGAGTTTCAATTTGAAAGGATAATTAATCTTTTAAACTAGCTAAATTCCTAATCTCTGAAGTATGGGACGTCTGTATAACTGAGTTATTTCCCAGATTTCTAATAGTAGAAAATCTGGATCTTAAATGAGTGGATAAAAAGGAAATTCTTTCTTCGGAAACTGTTGATTTATAAATTGTTTTAATGTGTAAATTATTTTGTTCATCAACAAAATAATTGGATGATGAAATAAAGGATTCTGTATAACCTTTATTTCTTAAAACAATTCCTGAATTTTCATCTTTTGGTAAAAAAATCAGAATAGTTTCATCTCCCTCACTGATACCATCATTGTCCCAATCGCTAATAGCTTGCCAATTTATAGAAATGGCTATGCTCTCTAGGCTTAAACTAAATTTATGATTTTTAAAAATTTCAACGACTTTTTTATTTTTTTTGTTGATTTGCTTTATATATATTTTACTAGTTGAGTTTTCAAATTCCTGAAAAGCTAGAGTGTGAGTACTTCTAATAGATTTCCACTCCCCTATACTTTTATCAATGAATTGATTAATTATTGTTAGATTCTTCGTCAAGTTTATCTTCTACGGAATGATTTTCTGCTTTTTGTATCATTCTTACCATTGAATCCACCATTAATCTCTTTGCAGAAGTTACTTTTAATCCAGAAGGAGTAGTTGATATTTGTTCTCCAGGGCGATCATATGAAGTTGGTCTAAATGGAGTCATCTGATAACTTTTAAAAATTAATCGATTTCTATTCTTGCATGAATCATTATTTATGTAGTTATTGTTTGCGAAAATGTCATATCTTTCTTCTTTGATTACAGAATTATCAACTCTTTTGTTATTTAGGCATTTTATTTTTTGCTAATCCTGAAATAGTCGCTAAAGCAAACATTCCCAGTAGGGCAATCCCTAGAAATAATCCTGCTCCCTGGCTAACTCCAGCTCCTACTGCTACTAGTATAGAGTCACTGATTAGAAGACTTATTAATAATGCAGGAGTAAATATTTTCCAGCGAGTTCCTCCAATACCAATTGCGTAACTTAGAAAATCAAAAAGGCCAGTCATTAGTAAACCCGTCATAAGAAAGAAATTTTCTTCAAGCTGGTTTTGATTAAAACTTTCAATCTTTTGCATTGCTTTTGGGCCTACTAAATTACGTACAGGAACCCGACCATAATTTCTCGCAATAAAGAAAGCAGCTTGGCAAAAAACTATATCAGAAAAGATTATAGTCATGTAACCTTTTTGAAATCCTAGTAATGAACCAGCTAGCAGAGAATAAGCAGAACTTGGAAGGGCAGGTAAAATAATACTTACTCCTCTAAGAATGAATATTCCAAAAGGAGCCCAAATTCCCATACTTTCTATTTTGTTTCTTAAAGGTTCAATCCCATAATTTTGGATTAAATAAATCAATACAACAAATATTGCAATGAAAAAAACAACTGAGAGAAATTTCTGTATCTTATTCATTATTTTTCTAATAAATTTATTGGAAGTAAATTCTTAATTTTAATATTTGATTCTATCTATAATAGAAATACTAATCAATAAAAATTTTTACAAATTTTTAATCTAATATCACCCCATAAAAGATTTTTGTATTCCATATATAGTCATGATTGATTCTAAGAATAAATTCAATTCAATATTTTTTAGAAATATCATTTATTTAGCCCTTTCGATTATTGTTTCCTTTTGTGTATCAATAAAAAAATCAGATGCTTTGCTTCATGAATGGGTTGGAGTCCCTAAAAGTGAATATGGAGAACAGTTATGGGATAGGCAAAGTATAAAAAGGAATGAAGACGGGTCTGTGAGAATATTGAGTAAATTTATTCCCAAAACAAAAAGTGAAATTACAAAGGATATTCTTTATACAATGGATATAAATTGTTTTGAAAAATCATTCAGAGACGTTGATGTCTCTACAGATGAAATAAATAGTAATTTCAATGATTTCGCTGATTGGCAAGATCCAAATGGAGATGAGCTAATTTTGGGTGTTATTAGTCAAGTCTGCAGATTGGAAAACTAAAAATTTAAAATTTTAGAAATAAAATAAAAATTAAGTTTATACATTCCTAGAAAATATAAAACCCCTTCATAGAGGGGTTTTAAAGGTGCCAGGACCCAGATTTGAACTGGGGACACGGCGATTTTCAGTCGCCTGCTCTACCAACTGAGCTATCCCGGCTCTAACTTATATACTCTAAATTAAGATGTGTAGTTTGTGAAACCCTTTTCATTAAAAATTTTATATCTTCATCTAATATCCAAAAAAACTTTTATTTTGAGTTAATCGCTAACAAGGCAGTACCAAATGAAGTAGTTTTTTTACATGAAACTATTGGTATATTGATAATTTTTTCTCTTATTTTTCTCCACTGAGGATTTTTTGAACCTCCACCAATAGTAATAATTTTTTTGGGAAGTGAACCTGTCAGTTCGCATAGTTTTTCCCATCCTTTCAATTCGATCTTGGCTAGTCCCTCGAATAATGCATGTAAATAAACTGAATCACTTACTGGTCGAGGGCCAAGAATCGGCTCTAAATCTGAATTATTGATAGGAAATCTCTCTCCCTTACTATTAAGAGGTAAAAGATTTAAACAAATGTTCTTTGATGGATTTATTTGCCGACTGAGCTCTTTGATTTCTAAATCAGAAAAGAATTTAGATAAGATACCGCACCCTGCATTTGATGCTCCTCCACAGATCCAATTGCCATTAATTCTATGTGTTGTAATACCTTGTTTTTTTATTGGTTTGTCAATAATTTTTTTAACTACAATCGTTGTTCCTAAAACCGTGAGACCATCCTCTTCACCTAAACTACAAGCTATTAAACTTGCATTAGAGTCAGTGGTCCCTGAGATTAAAATTAATTTCTTATTTAAGTTAAATTTTTTTGCCAAATCAGAGTTTACTTGACCAATAATTCTTCCACTTTTTATTATTTTAGGCAAGCATTTTTGCCATGAAGTATTGAGATAGCTTTTTGGCCAGGATTTTTTTTCTAGATCCCAACCAAGTTTGATATTATTACCTTCTTCTCCATAAGACCAATCTTTTAAAAACCAGCCAGTAATCCAATCAGACTGATGCCTTAAAAGTATATTTGTTCCGTATTTGTCGATTAGTTTTAATGCTTTAGCAAGACTACTATATGGAGTTCTCAAATCATCTTCTCCATAAGTTAAAGATTGAATAAGGATCTTATTTTCATTGCAAGCTTGGTCATAAGGTATTGCATTACCCATAGGCTCCCCATTTAAATTGGATGCTGTCAAAGTTCCTGAAGTGCCAGATATAGCGAGTTTATTTAGGTTGCTTTTTATCTTAGTAGGTAAACTATCTAAAAGTTTTTCACAGGAATCAATCCAAGAATTTGGATTCTTAAAGCTATATAGATAAGGAACTGAATTTGAATATGCTAATTCCTTATGAAGATCAATTACAGATATGCTTGCACCACTGGTTCCAAAATCTAACCCTCCATAAAAATTATCAGGCATGGAATTAATATTTATAAAAAAACTTTTGAAGCCTCTGCTAATACGTCTGCTTTTTCTTCCACATTTTCCCAAGGAAGTTCAAGATCTCTTCTGCCGAAATGTCCATAAGACGCAGTTTTTCTGAAAAATTTACCACCCATTTTTTTTGGTAGATTTCTTAAGTTAAATTCTTTTATGATTGCTGCAGGTCTTAAATCAAAGTGCTTTTTAATGAGCTCAGTCAAATTAGCTTGTGAAATAACACCTGTATCAAAAGTTTCAACGAGAATGGAAATAGGTTTTGCAACTCCAATTGCATAACTTAATTGCACTTCTGCCTTTTTTGCTAAATTTGCCTTGACTATACATTTGGCTACATAACGTGCCGCATAAGCGGCTGATCTATCCACTTTTGTGGGATCTTTACCGGAGAATGCCCCTCCTCCATGTCTTGCATATCCACCATAGGTATCTACAATAATCTTTCTGCCAGTAAGCCCCGCGTCGCCTTGAGGCCCTCCTACAACAAATTTTCCCGTCGGGTTTACTAGAAATCTTGTTTTGTGAATGTTTGGTTTGATTTCTAAATCTTTGGTGGCAGGAATTACAACATTCGTCCATAAATCTTCTTTTATTCTTTGACGAATTTGTTCTTCATTTGTTATCCCATCAATCTCAGCATTATGTTGAGTTGAAATTAAAATGGTATTTACCGAAACTGGTACACCTTTTTCGTAATCAATACTTACTTGAGTTTTACCATCAGGGAGTAGATAATTTAGGACTTCCTCATGCCTTACTTTGGCAAGTTGAATAGCTAATCTATGTGCCAAGCTAATCGGTAAGGGCATCAATTCAGGTGTTTCATCACATGCATAGCCAAACATTATGCCTTGGTCGCCAGCTCCAGTATTGTCTTCTAAATCATCGTTAACATCATCTGCGTCGTTTACCCCTTGTGAAATATCTGGTGATTGCTCATCAAGTGCTACTAAAACAGCACAACTATTTGCATCAAAACCACCCGCTTTATAACCTTCATATCCAATTTCTTTAATTACATTCCTAACAAGTTTTATGTAATCGACTTTTGCTTTTGAGGTTATTTCTCCAGTAATTAAGCAAAGACCCGTATTAACAATAGTTTCGCATGCAACTCTGCTTTCTGGATCTTCAGTTAATAATGCATCTAAAACAGCGTCACTTATTTGATCACATATTTTGTCTGGATGACCTTCAGTCACAGATTCAGAAGTGAAGATGAAATCACTCATTTACTCATTTTTTTGAAATTAGACTATATCCTAAATTAGACTGTCGTTACTAATCAATTATTGTAAATTTAAAAATACTTTTTCAAAAATGATGAGACACTTTTGGCCGGCATATTACTTAACAAAATAAGAGAATTTAAACTGTTTCAGCTACGGTTGGGGCGATTGCTTCATTATCGTCAGTTTGTTCAAATAACATTTGCTTGTATTTAGCAGCCATTTCTTCAGCTTTACTAAAAACTTTTTGAGGGTCGGTTAGCATATCGCCTGGTTCTGGTTCAAGTGCTTTTGTGGATAATGAAATCCTGCCTCTTTCTGAATCAAGGTCAATGATCATAACTTTCATTTGGTCATTAACATTTAAAACATTATGAGGTGTCTCTATATGTTCATGACTGATCTCTGAAATGTGTAATAGACCACTAACTCCTCCAATATCAATAAAAGCTCCATAAGGTTTAATACCTTTTACATTACCTACAACTACTTCTCCTACTTCAAGTCTATTCATTTTTTTCTCAACCAAAGCTCTTCTATGACTTAGTACTAATCTGTTTCTTTCTTCATCAACTTCAAGAAACTTTAAAGGTAAATATTCACCTTCTAAGTCATCTTTAATTTTACGAGCACTTATATGAGAACCTGGGATAAAACCTCTTAAACCTTCTACTCTCACAAGAGCTCCGCCTCTGTTTGTTGCAAAAACTTCAGAATATATAGTGGCATCTTCTTTCTGAAGTTGTCTTACCCTTTCCCATGCTCTTTGATATTCAATTCTTCTAATCGAAAGTGCTAATTGGCCATCTTCATTTTCTTCACTCATTATGAAAAACTCTCTGCTTTCTGAAGGTTGTAAAACATCATTAAGTCCTTCAACTCTATTTATTGAAACCTCCTGAACAGGCATAAAAGCAGCTGTTTTTGCACCAATATCTATCATTGCCCCTTTGGGCTCTAAAGCAAAAACAGTACCCTTTACTAGATCGCCGGGCTTAAAATTATAATCATACTTACCCAAAAGTGATGCAAATTCTTCCTGTGTGAATCCTGCGTTGTCTAAATCAGCATTTGTTCTGCTAGAGGAGGAGTCTGCTGAAGGAATATCGTTCTTTTCGAATGATAAATCACCCTCATTTTGTGATGCTGAATCATTAACCAATTCGGACGAACTTTTAATTTCTTTATCCTCAGAAAGTTCTTTAATAGTTTGGGAAGAATTTTCGATCATGTGTTATGTCGCAGACTACCTAAGGTAGTTAGAAAGGGATGCTACTAGCCTGCAAACTAATAGCAAAAACATTTGTGTTATGTATTCTACACTTAAAGATGCTGAATTTTATAAAATTGAAGCTAATTGGTTTTTAGAACTTCCTTTTAGTGATTCAAGAGTAGAAATAAAATCTTTTACCCCATTAAATTTTCTGTAGACTGAAGCGTATCTAATATAAGCGACTTCGTTTTCTTTCCTAAGGACTTTGAGTATTAATTCTCCAATTTGAGAAGATTTAATATCTTTATTAGAGTTTTGAACGATTTGTGATTCAATCCCATCTACGAAATTTATAATTGCTTCACTAGTAAAGGTAGTCTTTTCGCAAGCTCTTGAAATACCAGTAAACAATTTTTGCTTATCAAATAATTCTCTGCTTCCATCTTTTTTAATAACTGAAACTGGCATTGTTTCAACTCTTTCATAAGTTGTAAATCTAAAGCTGCAATTTAAACACTCTCTTCTTCTTCGAACACTTTTACCACTATCAGCAGATCTTGATTCCAAAACTCTGCTATCTGTATTTTGACAGGTTGGACACTGCATGTGGTGAAATAAGGTATTCTACAACTCTAATAGTAGAGTATAATTTAAATTATGGAAAGTAAAAAACCTCTTGTTAAAAGAGGTTTTTTAAAAGTTCATTTTCTATCAAATTTAGGTGGATCTCTAAAGGCGACAGCAAAGAACAAGGTAACAACTGCGAGAGTTAGAATGAGAACGTAAGCAAAAGCTTCCATAAGATTAAATAATAAAGTTTAGTTTAAACCCTTCCAGGGATTCTTCTTGTGGTTTCGTCACCAAGTTTCTTGAATAAACCAAATTCAACTTGGTCACCAATCTCAGCGTCAATACCAGCAAAGGAATTTCTATAAAGAGTTCTTGAAGCATGCCACCAGTGGCCGAACAAGAATAGCAATCCGAAACATAAATGTGCATATGTAAACCATGCTCTTGGAGAGCTTCGGAATACACCATCGGATTTATAAGTCTCTCTGTCAAACTTGAAAGCTTCTCCAAGTTGAGCCTTTCTAGCTAGTCTCTTCACTACTGCAGGATCAGTAAATGTTTGTCCATTTAGATCTCCACCATAGATAGTTGCAGTTATGCCAGTTTGTTCAAATGAATACTTTGCTTCAGCTCTTCTAAATGGAATATCTGCTCTAACATTACCTTCTTTATCTTCAAGGATTACAGGGAAGTTTTCAAAGAAATTAGGTATTCTTCTAACTTCCAATTCATTACCTTCTTTATCCTGGAAAGCAATATGACCTTGCCAACCAGTTGGAAGACCATCACCATTAACAAGAGCTCCAACTCTGAATAATCCTCCTTTAGCAGGACTATTTCCAACATAATCGTAAAAAGCTAATTTCTCGGGAATTGATGCATATGCCTCTTCCTTAGTAGCACCATCATCTATTGCGGCCTGAACCCTTCTATTGATTTCAGTTTTGAAATAGCCCGAATCCCATTGATATCTAGTTGGTCCAAATAACTCAACTGGAGTTGTCGCTGAGCCGTACCACATTGTCCCTGCAACAACAAAAGATACAAACAATACAGCAGCTAGAGCACTTGCTAAAACTCCTTCAAGACTTCCAAGTTTTAAAGCCCTATAGAGTCTTTCTCCTGGTCTATTGGTGATATGAAAAATACCTCCAATAATGCCCATAAGGCCAGCAGCTATATGATTTGCAACTATTCCTCCTGGATTAAAGGGATTAAATCCTTCTACCCCCCAAGATGGGGCTACAGGCTCAACATGGCCAGTTAAACCATAAGGGTCAGAAACCCAAATCCCCACGTTAGCGCAATGAAAAGCTCCAAAACCAAAGCATGTGAGTCCTGCTAAAAGTAAATGAATTCCAAAAATTCTTGGTAGATCTAAAGCAGGTTCACCAGTTCTTGAATCTTCCCATAAATCTAAGTCCCAATATGTCCAGTGCCATATAGAAGCCAACATTAATAGTCCACTAAACACTATGTGAGCTGCTGCAACCCCTTCGAAACTCCAGAATCCAGGGTCAACCCCTGTAGCACCCGTAATATCCCATCCGTTCCAACTACTTGTGATGCCAAGTCTTGCCATGAAAGGCATAACATACATTCCCTGTCTCCACATTGGATTGAGAACAGCATCAGAAGGGTCAAAAATGGCTAATTCATAAAGAGCCATAGAACCGGCCCAGCCGGCTAATAATGCAGTATGCATAAGATGCACAGCAAGTAGTCGACCTGGGTCATTAATAACTACTGTGTGAACTCGATACCAAGGCAATCCCATCGGTTAATCTGTAGTAACTATGCTGAATAAACAGCTAAACATCACGATAGTAAGGGTTTTTTAGCGTTTGAGGGATTTTTGTAAATATATTAATTTTCTTGCAAAAATTGGGCAAATCAATTAAGGCTACTGAGTTTTGAACGAATTTTTGAATAAAAATTGTTAATATTTTGGTCACAATTCTCAAAGTAAAACGCCAAAATAGGAAAAATAACAAAAAAAATGGCAACTATTAGATTCATTCGTGAGGATTTGGAAGTCCAATGCAACCCTGGTGAAAATTTAAGAGAACTAGTAATGAAAGAAAACTTACAATTATATGGTTTAAAGGGAATTTTAGGTAATTGTGGTGGGGCTGGTCAATGTAGTACTTGTTTCATTTCAGTTGAGGGAGGAAAGGAAAATTCTCTAAGTCCTATTACTTCTGTTGAAGAGGAAAAACTAAAAAATAGGCCAGGAAATTGGCGACTTGCTTGCCAGACATTAATAAAATCCTCTGCAGTAATCTTAACAAAACCGCAATCCCCCCCATCAAATTTGGAAGAACTAAAAAAAATTAGTGAAAATAAAAAATTACCTCGCTAAATTGTTTAAGACTGTTAATCAGTTTATAAAATTTTTTTATTTTTCCACTTTATTTCAAGATATATGTTTATAGTCTTATTACCTAATAGAATTGCCAACTAATGGAAACAACTAATTTTGGATTCGTAGCAAGCCTTTTGTTTGTAGGGGTTCCAACAATATTCCTCATAGGTTTATTTATCTCTACCCAAGATGGAGAAAAATCAAGTTTCTACTCTGACTCTAGTAAGGGTAGGCTTGGCCCAAAACGCTAAAAATTCATAAATGCTCAGCATTTCTGTAAAAGAATTTTTATATTGGAAAAAAAAACAACTTTCTAAAGGAGGGGATCAACAATCTCTTACTTTTTTAATAGAGTGTTTAGGTGGTATTTCGAATAAGGATTTAAATTTATCGATTATAAATTTTGAAGGAAAATTACATTTAAAAAAAAACCTAGATTTCTTAGAATCTATTTGGGAATATCATTTATATAGTTCTTCCCCTATTCAATACCTCTGTGGGGCAACTTTTTGGCGAGACCTAAAATTAAAAGTCACTGATAAAGTTTTGATACCAAGGCCAGAGACAGAACTTCTTGTTGATATTGTCTCCAAAATATTTGGAAAGAAGTCACAAAAAGTATATTTTGCCGAACTAGGAACTGGATCTGGTGCTATCAGCATTGCTTTGGCACTAGCTTATCCTTTGTGGAAAGGAGTAGCCACTGATATAGATGAAGAGGTATTAGAAATAGCTATAAAAAATTATAGAAATTCTTCTAACGAATCAAATTTGGAATTTTATTGTGGACATTGGTGGAACCCTCTAAAAAGTTTTCAAGGTAAATTCGATCTTGCTATTTCAAACCCGCCTTATATTCCCAGGGATACTTATGAAAATTTACCCAAAGAAGTTAAAAATTTCGAACCCAAAATTGCTTTATTTGGCGGGGATGATGGTTTAAAACACATAAGTGAGATAATTCAAAAAGCACCTTTTTTTTTAAAAGAGAATGGATGGCTTATTTTAGAAAATCATTTTGATCAAGGTAAAAAAGTAAAACAACTATTTATCAAAAATAAATTTCAATCAGTAGAAATTGTGAATGATCTTTCAGGTGTTGGTAGGTTTACCATTGGAAGATATAAATAAATTACTAATGGCAATAATCTAAATGAATTTAATAAATTGTAAATCAGCTTTGAAGACGCTTAAAAATGGTTTACCTATAATTTTTCCAACAGATACTTTACCAGCAATTGGATGCTTGCCTAAATTTTCAAAAATTATTTATGAGTTTAAAAAAAGAGATAAAAATAAACCTTTAATTCTTATGGGATCAGAACACAGTCAATTAATTAATTATGTTCACGAATCAGCTAAAGAAGATTACAAAAATATAGCTTCAAAATATTGGCCTGGAGCTCTGACAATGGTTATTCCTTCATCAGAAAATCAGACCGCTATCCTCACAAGCAAAGATCTTACTCTTGGCTTAAGAATCCCGAATTCATATATGGCTCAATCTCTTTTGAAACAAACAGGACCATTGTTAACTTCAAGTGCAAATATTTCAGGTTTCACGGGATCAATTACAGCTGAAGGTGTTGCTTTAGACTTTCCTTCTCTAGAAATTTTAGGACCTGTACCATGGGGGAAAAGTAGTGGTAAAGCCAGTACAATAATAGCTTGGAAGAAAAGTGGTGAATGGATGCTCATAAGGGCAGGAGATGTATTAGTAAGGGATTTGTATTAATGTTTCTTTTATTATTTTTTGTTCTATTAATTCAGTTTTTTGTTTATTGGATATTTGAACCCATTGCAATTTTTTTAGAGTATGTTTTTGAAATAAGGTATTTTACTATTATTGCTTTAGTCGTTTTGATTTCGTTATTTTCGGCAAAAAACAACGTACAGAATTAAAAAAACAAAATGCCGGCTAACAGATTTGAACTGATGACCTTCGCTTTACAAAAGCGCTGCTCTACCGCTGAGCTAAGCCGGCAATTCTTATATCTTACAATTAGAGAAGGTTAATTATCATTATTTATTTAGCTTTTTTTAAATTTATTACTTTTTGATATTTTTATCAGCTTTAGAAGTTTTATCATTTTTCTTGAATTTAATTTCTCCTGAAATAGTTCTTTTTATTGGTAAATTTGCTACTAAAGCTGTCATTCTATCCTCAGTCTCTAAACTTACCGCTACTTCTTCAAAATCTATCTCAACATATTTAGCAACAACATCAAGAATTTCTTTCCGCATTTTATCCAGAAGATCAGTTGTTAGGGAACTCATATCAACTCTGTCATGAGCCAGAACAAGTTGTAACCTTTCTCTCGCTTTATTTGCGCTAGCTGTTTCTCTGCCTAGTAATTTATTTATAAGATCTCTGAGAGTCATCATTTTTAAAAAACCTTTGTTTGCATTAATCTCATGAATTTATCTTTAAGGCTTTTACCTTCTTTTTTGGGATCAATAATTGGTACATCAATACCTGTGAGTCTTTGAGAAACATTCAAATAGCATTTTTTTGCTGGAGATCTACCATCTGTAAGTGTTAATGGCTCGCCACGATTTGTACTAATTATTACTTGTTCATCCTCTAAAACAATACCTAATAAGGGTAAGGAAAGGATACCTTGAACATCTTCGATAGATAGCATTTCTTGACTAGCCATCATGTTAGGACGAACCCTGTTGATTACAAGCTGAATAGGGTCAATATCGGAAGTATTAAGAATTCCTATTACTCTATCGGCATCACGTACTGCAGATAATTCTGGGTTGGTAACAACAATAGCTTCTTTACAAGCTGCAAGGGCATTTTTAAAACCATCCTCAACTCCAGCAGGACAATCTACCAAAACAAAATCAAATTTTTCACTAAGAAGCTCACTAATTTTTTTCATATCTTCTGGTTTCATCCAATCCAACATTCTAGGGTCTCCAGCAGGTAAGAGGGCTAGGTTAGGCTCCTTTTTGTGTCTGACTAATGCTTGATCAAGACGACAATTTTTGTCTAAAACATCTTGAGCAGTATAAATAATACGATTTTCTAATCCCAATAGAAGATCTAAATTTCTTAAGCCAAAATCAGCATCTAATACAGCAGTGGTTGCTCCGCTGTTGGCAAGTGCTATGCCTAGGTTCGCAGTTAAAGTTGTTTTACCAACCCCGCCCTTGCCTGAACAAATTAATATTGTGCGAGTATTTTCCGCCACGAAATTAAGGTTTTTTAAATAATAAGACTACTTTCAAAAAGTTAAATATTTTAAAGGTTAAGTAATTCTTAAATTTATCAAGTTTGAATTAATTTATTTCAAATGATTGATTAATTTTTAGTTTCTATTATGTAGGGATTAATAGTAATGGTTTGTTTGTCTACGACAGCAATTTCAGGATAATAATTTTTGGGCTTATCCTTTGGTCCAATAGCTATTACATTAGCAATTCTTAGCTGTAACGGGTTTAAATACAGTGCTGCAATAGAAGCATTTTTATTTCCACCATTTCCTGCGAAAGCGATCCCGAGTAATTTGCCCCAAACGTAAATGTTTTTTTTGGCTGAAACTATGGCTCCTGGATTAACATCTCCAATAATAAATAGGTTTCCATTCGAAGATATTCTGTCCCCTGATCTTACTGTTCCCTGGCGATGGATGTCTCCTTGCTTTTTTGAATTGAGTGAAAGCAACTTATTTTTAGCCTCTTGCTCTTTAATTAAGATTGAATTTATTTTGAGCGACTTTCCGGCTATTATGGTATCTCTATTATTTGAGTAAATGCACAAATAATTAGGATAACTTTTGTAAAAATTATTTTTAAAATTTAATAGTTGATTGGAACTTATTGACTCATTGATTGCGAAAATTTTTGTTTCTAGAGGTCCCTTCATCGACGAAAATTCTCTGAAAGTTTCATGGACATTGTCCAAATTTTCAAAAGAGATAGTCTCTCGATACTCACTTTTAAGATCATTAATAAAGAGTTTCATTATTGAATCTAGGAATTAAGTCTTAATCTTGAAATTTGATTGTTAATTTCATTTTTGATATTACCTGGATAAATTATGAGAGAGCTTTCCTTAGATTGCATTAAAGTTTCTATTAATGAAGAACTTTTTTCTAGCGAGTTGTGATATGTGCCATCCCAAATCTTTAGTGCATTATTAGAGGCAAAACCTTTAAAAGATCTTTCCTTAATTCCACAAAAAATCTCAGGGTCATAATTATTTGTTTCGCATAATTTTCTTGCAAATGCAAGAATTTCTAACCTATCTATTTTATTTAAAAAACTTATGTCAGATGCTTTTAATAAATTTCTATCAATAAACATTTTGCATAGTGTACTAAGAGGCTCGAAAGATTCATCTTTCCATCTAATCAAATGGTAGTAAAAGGTAACATCATCAATTCTTATGAAATCATCAAAATCAACCTTTGAAGGTGAAAAAATCCATTTATATAAAGAATCATCTAACCAAATTTGATTTTCTAAATTATGTTTTATTATGTAAATTATTTTTTCTAGAATCCACGTTGATATTTCGTTTATTCTGTGATTATAAATGGTTCTATACATCAAGTTTCTTAGAACTAAGAAATGTTCGATGGCGATAACTCCTTTTGGTTTGATTGCAATATTCCCATCAGGTGAAAAAGTAAGAGCTGAAATAATTCTTTCTAAATCTACCAAACCATATTTGGTGCCAGTGTTGTAGCTATCTCGTAAAAGATAATCAAGACGATCACAGTCAATTTCACTACTTATTAATGTTTTTAAAGGTTCTGAAAATATATTTTTTGATTCAAATAATTCCCCAATTTTTTTAGGTAATTCGTTGTCATACTTTTTGAGTATTAAATTTATTGGAGAATAATTTTTAACTAAGTTTTGAGACCATTTTTCGTGTTTATGATCGAATATTGTTTCACTGGTATGGCTTAAAGGCCCATGACCTAAATCGTGTAATAAAGCTGCTCCATAGAGAACAAATTTATTTTCGCAAAACGAAGATTTAATTTCAATCAATCTCTTATATATTTTTCTTGCGATGCAAAAAACGCCAATTGAATGAGTGAATCTACTAGATTCTGCACCATGAAAAAGTAATGATGCTGCCCCTAGTTGTTTTATTCTTCTTAATCTTTGAAAAGCAATAGTATCAATTAATTCCATAATCATTAATTCTTCTGGCTTCCCCGAATCAAACACTATTTCTTTGTGAATTGGGTCATGAAAAATTCTTTTAGTGCTCATTTTTTAAGATTTATTATTTTCAATCATTAGCCATTTCAAGATTTAATGTCTTCATTGTTTAATTCAATAGTTTGAACTGAAACTTCTTCTTTTTCTAGAAGCGACCCCAGAAATAATTCTGCATTCCTCACCCATTTATCATCAGAACTTCCATAATCACTTGTATCCGGGAGATCAAGTAATTTGTCAGGAGTCATACCTTGGCCTTGAATATTATTACCTTTGGGGGTTAAGTAACTAGCAACTGTTATTGCTATTCCACTGTCTTCGCCCAAACTTTTTAGGGATTGAATTAAACCTTTCCCATAAGTTTGTTCACCCATAAGAATAGATCTCTCATTATCTTGTAGAGAACCAGCAAGTATTTCACTGGCACTTGCAGTACCTTTATTTACTAAAGTCACCATTGGTCCATCAAAAGACGTCTCTTTTTGAGAAATTATTGCATCTTTTATTCCATTTCTATTTTTTGTTTCGACTACAGGTTTCTCACTCAATAATGTATCTGCGACTGCTATGCCTGAGCTTACTAGTCCACCTGAATTATTTCTAAGATCCAAGATCAATCCCTCAACCTCTTTCTCTTTTAACTCTTGAAGTGCCTCTTCAACTTTTTTGGGTACGCTTTCGCTGAATTGAGTTATCCTTAAATATCCTATTGTGTGAGAATCGTCTCTTAATCTTTTTGTTCTGACTGGTCTAAGATCTACTGATCTCCTCTCTAAATCGACTTCTCTAATTTCTCCTGATTCCGAAGATAATTCAACTAATACTTTAGTCCCTGATGCACCTCTTAACTTAGAGGCAGTACCAGCAAGCCCTAATTTTTCTGATGAGATTCCATCCACTTTATCTATCAAGTCACCGCTTACTATCCCAGCTTCTTCAGCTGGGGATCCTCCAAGAGTAGAGATAACTTTAACTTTATTGTCATCATCTTCACCTAATTGAAGCCCAACACCATTAATTTCACTACCAAAATTACTTGATTTCAGTAGTTCATAATCTTTTGGGCGTAAAACTCTCGTGTAGGGATCGTCTAGAGGTTTTAACATGTCTTCAATTGCGGAATAAGCCTCTTCACTTGTTTCAATTTGTTTCTGTAATGTTTTTTGTCTAATTCTTTTCCATTGGATTTCATCAAACTTTTCTGGATCATAAAAACCTTCGTTTACCAATGTCCAAGCGTCAAGTACTAATTGCCTGCTATCACTGAGAGCATCCACCCTTTCAATCAATAAAAGATTGATAGAAAAAATGATGATCATTGATGCAGCGATCACAGTTTTGAATGTTAAAAGTTTGTTAAAAGATGAATTCATTGGGTTAAGTGTTAACACCAAGTATAAGAATTTTAAGTAAGCTCTTTATATCAAAGCTAATTTTTTTTTGGATGGCGAATTCTTCATCTGTTTATGACTGGTTTCAAGAAAGGCTTGAAATACAGGACATAACTGACGACGTAACTTCCAAGTACGTACCTCCTCACGTAAATATTTTTTATTGTTTAGGAGGCATAACTTTAGTATGCTTCTTAATTCAATTTGCAACAGGTTTTGCAATGACTTTTTACTATAAGCCAACAGTTACACAAGCTTATAGTTCAGTCAGTTATTTAATGACCGATGTAAGTTTTGGATGGTTGATAAGATCTGTACATAGATGGAGTGCATCAATGATGGTTTTGATGTTAATCCTTCATGTCTTTAGGGTTTATCTTACTGGGGGTTTCAAAAGGCCAAGAGAATTAACTTGGGTTACAGGTGTTGTAATGGCAGTCATAACTGTCGCTTTCGGAGTAACAGGTTACTCTCTACCTTGGGATCAAGTAGGTTATTGGGCAGTTAAGATTGTTTCAGGTGTCCCTGCTGCAATACCAGTAATTGGTGACTTTATGGTTGAACTACTTAGAGGCGGAGAAAGTGTTGGACAATCTACTTTAACTAGATTTTACAGCCTTCATACTTTCGTATTGCCATGGTCATTAGCGGTTTTCATGTTGATGCACTTTTTAATGATTCGTAAACAGGGTATTTCAGGTCCTTTATAAAATCTTATACTTAAATTATTATTAGTTCTTCATAATGTCTACGTTAAAAAAACCCGATCTATCTGATCCAAAATTAAGAGCAAAGTTAGCTAAAGGTATGGGCCATAATTATTATGGAGAACCAGCTTGGCCTAATGATTTACTATATATCTTTCCGGTAGTTATCTTAGGAACTATTGCCTGTGTAGTCGGTTTAGCAGTTCTTGACCCTGCAATGTTGGGAGACAAAGCTAATCCCTTCGCAACACCTCTGGAAATACTCCCTGAATGGTATCTTTATCCAGTTTTTCAAATACTTAGGGTTGTTCCTAATAAGCTTTTGGGTATTGCACTTCAAACATTAATTCCACTTGGATTAATGATATTGCCATTCATCGAAAACGTAAATAAATTTTCTAATCCTTTTAGAAGACCAATAGCAATGTCTGTTTTCTTGTTCGGAACTTTTTTAACAATATATCTTGGGATTGGAGCATGTTTGCCTATTGATAAATCATTAACTTTGGGCTTATTTTAACTTTAAAGATTAAACATATCTAAATCGTTATTTTCTTCTCTTAAGAAGTGATTCATTAATAAGAAGCCAACGATTGTCCAAGTTTGGTACGTTCTAGATTGTTGACCGACCCATGTCCCCGTAGGTCCATCAAAGTATTCTGCCCATTCTTGTTTTGGCAATTGATTAAGTTGACACCAATATGACTCCTCTATCAAAGACTTCATCTCTTCCATGAGAATCACATCATCAGAAGCATAATTCCTTTGATGTAGGAGAACAGCAGTACCAAAAAACCAAAGTAAACTCGGCCAATGACCACCATTGTGGTAGCTCCAAGGCCAATTCTTCGGATCAGATCCAGTTTTATTTTGCCATTCCTCTACATCCATATGAGGATGACAAATTCTCATAGGCATTTGAGCCATCAAATGCTGCCTGTTGTGTAAAACTAATCTAAATAAAGCTCTTTGTTCTTGGGGGGGGAGAACTCCGAACATACAAGCTAATGAATTTCCTAAACTGTAAAATCGAAAGTCAGGTCTTCCTGTTCTAATATTTCCTATTAAATATCCACCTCTATTCTCCAGCCAATCTTGAAGCCATGAAGGAACAACTTGAGGCTGTACATTAAATTCATTGAAGTGTTGGTCATCCCCATACTGTTCGGTTGGCCTTCTTCTTAAGATTTGCATTGTTTGGCTGGTAACCCAATAGTGTTTTAAGAGAAAACTTCCTAGATCTTTAACCCATTGATTTGTGAGAATAAGTCTTTGATCTAATAGTCTACTTACATGATCTGCTCGACTCAATTCCATTAAATTTATACAGCTTTTTAAAGATCCATGAAGTAAAACTTCAACTTCTAAAGGTGCTCCCCATACATCCATAGGTCTATCAATCATGAATGCGCAATCTGGTACAAAGAGTACCGGAGTGCCCTCAAATGTTGGATGAAGAACTAGATCTAGTAGAAGTTGAATACCTCTTTGAACGCTTTGACTCTTACCGAAAGCGTAATCACCGCTTTTATTGACATAATACCAACATAAAATTGGCCACCATAAGCTTGCATCAGCTGAAGTAATTCTGCCTATCGATCTTTGACCATAGTCTCCAATAAGCTTTCCATTCTCTTCAACGAAACTAGTAGGGAATACTCCACGCGTTTGATAATTAGTGCTTTGTAATTCAAGGCATACAGTAAGAAACTTTTTCACAATTTCGTAACGTCTTTGAGTAATGAGGTAAATCATTACTGGAACATTGTCTCTTAAAAATATTTCTCCGTAATTTAATTTTTGATTTTTTTTTGGGTGTTCCAGTGCTGCAACACTTCCCACTAATTCGCCTGATATCTCGACTAAAGTCTTTTCGAAGTGTTTTTTTGCATTTGTTACAATTTTCTCCTCATCAGAACTTGGTCTTACTCTTAAATTTTTTTGACTAAATCTTTCTGCCATTTCATTTATATCCCTTTATTTAAGCCTAGTTGTTTAGAGAGACTTTGAACAAATAAAAAATTTATAAAAAATTTTTGTATAAAAGGTTGCATAATTACTGTCGAATGGTTTAGTATTTTCTTCTGGGCAAAATTAATTCTTTTTGCATTATTCAAGCAATTATCTTAAATCTTATTTTTGGTAATTGTATGAATTTTTTGGAGATCTGATTTCGGTCATTATTTTCAGCCAGAAGAAGGGTTTTCCCTTCTAAGTGAGTTATCCATTATTGTTTAACTCTGCACCTAGAAAATTTAAAAACTTAGGAACTGATGCTTTTATTGCGTCAAGATTTTATCAAATTCAAATTTGGTAATTTCGAGATGTATTTGCAATAAAGGTGTGAGGTCCCGTCAAGAATATATAAATTGTTTTCAATTGCTAACTTTTAGTTTTTTGAAAACCAACGGATCTGAGATCTTGGAAAGTCACTTTGAAATATTTTTAATGTGCACTCAAAGTAATCCTTAATTATTTAAGGAGGCTGAACCTAAATAACTTAAGTCAATCTTATTTTTATTTGGAGAATGCAATTCATATTGAGTAGATTTATCTACAAAAGGATTTGAACACAACGGAGAGTTTGATCCTGGCTCAGGATGAACGCTGGCGGCGTGCTTAACACATGCAAGTCGAACGAACCTTCGGGTTAGTGGCGGACGGGTGAGTAACGCGTGAGAATCTGCCCTCAGGAGGGGGATAACGGTTGGAAACGACCGCTAATACCCCATATGCCTATTGGTGAAATGAATTTCGCCTGAGGATGAGCTCGCGTCTGATTAGCTTGTTGGTGAGGTAATGGCTCACCAAGGCTTCGATCAGTAGCTGGTCTGAGAGGATGATCAGCCACACTGGGACTGAGACACGGCCCAGACTCCTACGGGAGGCAGCAGTGGGGAATTTTCCGCAATGGGCGAAAGCCTGACGGAGCAACGCCGCGTGAGGGACGAAGGCCTCTGGGCTGTAAACCTCTTTTCTCAAGGAAGAAGATATGACGGTACTTGAGGAATAAGCCACGGCTAATTCCGTGCCAGCAGCCGCGGTAATACGGGAGTGGCAAGCGTTATCCGGAATTATTGGGCGTAAAGCGTCCGCAGGCGGCTTTTCAAGTCTGCTGTTAAAACGTGGAGCTTAACTCCATCATGGCAGTGGAAACTGAAAGGCTTGAGTATGGTAGGGGCAGAGGGAATTCCCGGTGTAGCGGTGAAATGCGTAGATATCGGGAAGAACACCAGTGGCGAAGGCGCTCTGCTGGGCCATTACTGACGCTCATGGACGAAAGCCAGGGGAGCGAAAGGGATTAGATACCCCTGTAGTCCTGGCCGTAAACGATGAACACTAGGTGTCGGGGGAATCGACCCCTTCGGTGTCGTAGCTAACGCGTTAAGTGTTCCGCCTGGGGAGTACGCACGCAAGTGTGAAACTCAAAGGAATTGACGGGGGCCCGCACAAGCGGTGGAGTATGTGGTTTAATTCGATGCAACGCGAAGAACCTTACCAGGGTTTGACATCCTGCGAACCTCTTAGAAATTTGAGGGTGCCTTCGGGAATGCAGTGACAGGTGGTGCATGGCTGTCGTCAGCTCGTGTCGTGAGATGTTGGGTTAAGTCCCGCAACGAGCGCAACCCACGTTTTTAGTTGCCAGCATTTAGTTGGGCACTCTAGAAAGACCGCCGGTGATAAACCGGAGGAAGGTGTGGATGACGTCAAGTCATCATGCCCCTTACACCCTGGGCTACACACGTACTACAATGCTACGGACAAAGGGCAGCAAACTCGCGAGAGCTAGCAAATCCCATAAACCGTGGCTCAGTTCAGATCGTAGGCTGCAACTCGCCTACGTGAAGTAGGAATCGCTAGTAATCGCAGGTCAGCATACTGCGGTGAATACGTTCCCGGGCCTTGTACACACCGCCCGTCACACCATGGAAGTTGGCCATGCCCGAAGTCGTTACTCCAACCCTTGTGGAGGAGGACGCCGAAGGTGGGGCTAATGACTGGGGTGAAGTCGTAACAAGGTAGCCGTACCGGAAGGTGCGGCTGGATCACCTCCTAACAGGGAGACAACAAAATGTTTAATATTAATTTTGTCACCTTAGGTCGATCGGTATCTCACATTCTTAATTTATTAAGGATTTTATTTCCTAAGTTTTTTCTAGGTCACACCCATTACTTTTCCTGGGCCATTAGCTCAGGTGGTTAGAGCGCACCCCTGATAAGGGTGAGGTCCCTGGTTCAAGTCCAGGATGGCCCATATCTCTATGTTGGGGGTATAGCTCAGTTGGTAGAGCGCCTGCTTTGCAAGCAGGATGTCAGCGGTTCGAGTCCGCTTACCTCCACTGTTCACCACCTCTTCCATAATTTGTAGTAGGG
The DNA here is from genome assembly GCA_003209425.1 of Prochlorococcus sp. AG-459-E08. Lineage (GTDB taxonomy): Bacteria > Cyanobacteriota > Cyanobacteriia > PCC-6307 > Cyanobiaceae > Prochlorococcus_A. The sequence continues at coordinate 3,231 of QCRB01000016.1, read as the reverse complement.
AATTGTTTTGAGTTGTGATCAAATTCTGAACGAATCTAGCTTCCTAATCAATTTGATTAAGATGCTGGACTCAATTGAATTAATTTGATTGTTTTCAGAGAACCTTGACAACTGCATAGATTATTTTTTTTAAAGACAATAAGCATCTTTAATGATGCAGATTTATTATTTGTGCAAATGCATTAAATAACAATTCTATTAAGCTGATGCTTCAATTTTGAAGTTATTGGTCAAGCTACAAAGGGCTCACGGAGGATACCTAGGCACACAGAGGCGATGAAGGACGTGGTTACCTGCGATAAGTCTCGGGGAGTTGGAAACACACTTTGATCCGGGAATTTCCGAATGGGGCAACCCCATGTACGGCCAACTGAATATATAGGTTGGTGCGAGCTAACCCAGCGAACTGAAACATCTTAGTAGCTGGAGGAAGAGAAAGTAAATAACGACTCCCTCAGTAGCGGCGAGCGAACGGGGAACAGCCCAAACCGATAGTCTTGACTATCGGGGTTGTGGGACAGCAATATGGATCAACAAATCTAGAAGAAACGTTTGAATGGCGTGCCACAGAGGGTGAAAGCCCCGTAATCGAAAGATAAGTTGACCTAGCTGTATCCCGAGTAGCACGGAGCACGTGGAATTCCGTGTGAATCTGCGAGGACCACCTCGTAAGGCTAAGTACTACTGTGTGACCGATAGAGAAACAGTACCGCGAGGGAAAGGTGAAAAGAACCCCGGGAGGGGAGTGAAATAGAACATGAAACCGTGAGCTTACAAGCAATGGGAGCCCGACTAATCGGGTGACCGTGTGCCTGTTGAAGAATGAGCCGGCGACTTATAGGCACTGGCGGGTTAAACCGGAAATGGTGGAGCCACAGCGAAAGCGAGTCTTAATAGGGCGTTTGTCAGTGTTTATAGACCCGAACCCTGGTGATCTAACCATGGCCAGGATGAAGCTTGGGTGATACCAAGTGGAGGTCCGAACCGACTGAAGTTGAAAATTCAGCGGATGAGCTGTGGTTAGGGGTGAAATGCCAATCGAACCAGGAGCTAGCTGGTTCTCCCCGAAATACGTTGAGGCGTAGCGTCTAGTGCTCCAGCAGGGGGGTAAAGCAACCATTTCGGTGCGGGCTGCGAAAGCGGTACCAAATCGATATGAACTCTGAATACCCTGTGTGTAACTAGGCAGTCAGACTGTGGGGGATAAGCTCCATAGTCAAGAGGGAAACAGCCCAGACCGCCAGCTAAGGTCCCAAAATTAACGCTAAGTGATAAAGGAGGTGGGATTGCCCAGACAACCAGGAGGTTTGCCTAGAAGCAGCCATCCTCAAAGGAGTGCGTAATAGCTCACTGGTCGAGCGATCCTGCGCCGAAAATGAACGGGGCTAAGCGTTATACCGAAGCTGCGGATAAATTTATTTATGGTAGGGGAGCGTTCTATGTAGGGTGAAGCGTTAGCGTAAGCGGACGTGGACAGCATAGAAGTGAGAATGTCGGCTTGAGTAGCGAAAACATGGGTGAGAATCCCATGCCCCGAAACCCTAAGGGTTCCTCCGGCAGGCTCGTCCGCGGAGGGTTAGTCTGGACCTAAGGCGAGGCCGAAAGGCGTAGTCGATGGATAACAGGTCAATATTCCTGTACCAGATGTGTTTTGGGAAGAGGGACGGAGAAGGCTAGCCAGGCCAGATGTTGGTTACTGGTTCAAGCGTTCAAGGCTTTGAGAGATGGAGAAAACATCTTGAGCTAAGGCGTGAGTACGAGCTGCTACGGCAGCGAAGTTGGTGATGTCATGCTTCCAAGAAAAGCTCTATACCCGTTAAGACACAAATGCCAGTACCCGAAACCGACACAGGTGGGGTGGTAGAGAATACCGAGGGGCGCGAGATAACTCTCTCTAAGGAACTCGGCAAAATGGCCCCGTAACTTCGGGAGAAGGGGTGCCAGCGAGAGCTGGTCGCAGTGAAGAGGCGCAAGCGACTGTTTACCAAAAACACAGGTCTCCGCTAAGTCGCAAGACGATGTATGGGGGCTGACACCTGCCCAGTGCCGGAAGGTTAAGGAAGCTGGTTAGCTTTTAGTGAAGCTGGCGACTGAAGCCCCGGTGAACGGCGGCCGTAACTATAACGGTCCTAAGGTAGCGAAATTCCTTGTCGGGTAAGTTCCGACCCGCACGAAAGGTGTAACGATTTGCGCGCTGTCTCGGAGAGAGGCTCGGCGAAATAGAATTGTCTGTGAAGATGCGGACTACATACACCCGGACAGAAAGACCCTATGAAGCTTTACTGTAGTTTGATATTGTGCTCGGGCTCTGAATGCGCAGAATAGGTGGGAGACATTGAAATAGTGCTTGTGGGTGCTATTGAGTCATCGGTGAGATACCACTCTTTCAGAGCTAGGGTTCTAACGCTTACCCGTTATCCGGGAAGCGGACAGTATCTGATGGGCAGTTTGACTGGGGCGGTCGCCTCCTAAAAGGTAACGGAGGCGCACAAAGGTTCCCTCAGGCTGGTTGGAAATCAGTCGTTGAGTGCAAAAGCAGAAGGGAGCTTGACTGTGAGACCTACAAGTCGAACAGGGACGAAAGTCGGTTTTAGTGATCCGACGGTTCTGCGTGGAAGGGCCGTCGCTCAACGGATAAAAGTTACTCTAGGGATAACAGGCTGATCTCCCCCAAGAGTTCACATCGACGGGGAGGTTTGGCACCTCGATGTCGGCTCATCGCAACCTGGGGCTGAAGTCGGTCCCAAGGGTTGGGCTGTTCGCCCATTAAAGCGGTACGCGAGCTGGGTTCAGAACGTCGTGAGACAGTTCGGTCCATATCCGGTGTATGCGCAGGAATATTGAGAGGATTTCTCCCTAGTACGAGAGGACCGGGAGGAACGCACCTCTGGTGTGCCAGTTATCGTGCCAACGGTAAACGCTGGGTAGCCATGTGCGGAGTGGATAACCGCTGAAAGCATCTAAGTGGGAAGCCCACCTCAAGATGAGTATTGCCATGGCTTAAGCCAGTAAGGTCACGGGAAGAACACCCGTTGATAGGCTCTACGTGGAAGCTTGGTAACAAGTGCAGCGGAGGAGTACTAATAGACCGAGGGCTTGACCAAATAAACTTAATTTATTGTTTTTAATTCATATTTTTCTGTGCAGTTCTCAAGGTTCACACTATCCTGGTGTTCATGGCGATGTGGAACCACTCCGATCCATCTCGAACTCGGTTGTGAAACGCATCAG
>QCRB01000015.1 GCA_003209425.1 Prochlorococcus sp. AG-459-E08 | reverse complement strand
CAATAAACTATTAACCATAAATAAGTATTTTTTATTTAATAGATAAGTTTATTTAATATTTAATACTTTTATTTTTTTTTGGTAACTCTTAACCCTATAAAAACTTAAATTCTTTCGCTCCAATAGATAACAGCTCCAAAAGCCTCTAATTGCAGTCTTCTATGCTTAGCCTCTCTTAAGGAAACTACCTCTTTCGATCTTTTTCCGTTAAGAAGCCATTCGATTATTACCAAGTTAAATCCTTAATAACAAAGAAAATATTAAGATATGGAGGTTTTTTTCTTCGAGATTGAAAAAAATAAGTTTACTTAAAGAAAAAAAAAATACACATTTTTAACGATTTTGGTCTAAAATCTTCGAAGCGGAAATATTTCCGTTTTTATTTACACGTCTTATTTTAAAGACATACTTTACGAACTCATGACAACTATTCAGCAGCAGCGTTCTTCGCTGTTAAAAGGTTGGCCACAGTTTTGTGAGTGGGTAACATCAACTAACAACAGAATTTATGTTGGTTGGTTCGGCGTCTTAATGATTCCATGCCTTCTTACAGCAGCGGCTTGCTTCATCGTTGCATTCATCGCAGCACCACCAGTAGACATCGACGGAATTAGAGAGCCAGTTGCTGGTTCATTCCTATATGGAAACAACATCATCTCAGGTGCAGTTGTTCCTTCATCTAACGCTATTGGTCTACACTTCTACCCAATTTGGGAAGCAGCTACTGTAGATGAGTGGTTATACAACGGTGGTCCTTACCAGCTTGTAATTTTCCACTTCCTAATTGGTATCTCAGCATACATGGGAAGACAGTGGGAGCTTTCATACCGTTTAGGTATGCGTCCTTGGATCTGTGTTGCATACTCTGCACCAGTTTCAGCAGCTTTCGCAGTATTTCTTGTATATCCATTCGGTCAAGGTTCATTCTCTGACGGAATGCCTTTAGGTATCTCTGGAACATTCAACTTCATGTTTGTTTTCCAGGCAGAGCACAACATTCTTATGCACCCCTTCCACATGGCTGGTGTTGCTGGTATGTTCGGAGGATCTTTATTCTCAGCTATGCATGGTTCACTTGTTACTTCATCTCTAATCAGAGAAACAACTGAGACAGAATCTCAGAACTATGGTTACAAGTTCGGACAAGAAGAAGAAACATATAACATCGTTGCAGCTCATGGCTACTTCGGTCGTTTGATCTTCCAATATGCAAGTTTCAACAACAGCAGAAGTCTTCACTTCTTCCTAGCTGTATTCCCAGTTGTTTGTGTATGGTTAACTTCAATGGGTATCTGCACAATGGCATTCAACCTTAACGGTTTCAACTTCAACCAGTCAGTTGTTGATGCGAACGGTAAGATTGTTCCTACATGGGGAGACGTTCTTAACAGAGCAAACCTAGGTATGGAAGTAATGCACGAGCGTAATGCTCACAACTTCCCACTTGATCTAGCAGCAGCTGAGTCTACAACAGTAGCTCTTTCAGCTCCAGCTATCGGTTAAGCTTAAAGTTCTTAAATTTCAAGCTCCCTTTTTGGGGGCTTTTTTTTTGTTTAATTTTCAATTGGTTTCATATAATGTTTATATATAGATAAAACATTGAATATTTCTATGAGTAGTAGTTTTGGAAAAATTTTTCGTGTTAGTACTTTTGGTGAATCACATGGTGGTGCAGTTGGAGTTATCCTTGATGGATGTCCCCCTAAGTTAAAAGTAGATATAAATCTGATACAAAATGAATTAGATAGGCGTAGACCTGGTCAAAGTGTAATTACAACACCCCGGAATGAAGAAGATAAAATTGAAATATTAAGTGGGATAAAGCAAGGTTTAACTCTTGGAACTCCAATAGCAATGTTGGTAAGAAACAAGGATCAAAGACCAGGAGATTATAATAATTTGGAGCAGGTATTTAGACCTTCACATGCAGATGGTACATATCATCTGAAATATGGAATTCAGGCAAGTTCTGGCGGTGGGAGAGCCTCTGCAAGAGAAACAATTGGGCGAGTAGCTGCTGGTGCTGTAGCAAAACAATTATTAAAAAGCATTTGTAACACTGAAATACTATCTTGGGTTAAGCGTATACATGATATTGATTCTGATATAAATAAAGAGAAGATTTCTCTCAAAAAAATAGATTCTAATATTGTTAGATGTCCTGATGAAAAGGTATCAACAGAAATGATCGAGAGAATTAAGGAATTAAAGCGTCAAGGAGACTCTTGCGGCGGTGTTATTGAATGTTTAGTAAGAAATGTTCCTTCTGGTCTTGGAATGCCTGTTTTTGATAAATTAGAGGCTGATTTAGCAAAGGCTTTGATGTCTTTGCCTGCCACGAAGGGATTTGAAATAGGTTCAGGTTTCTCTGGAACTTATTTAAAAGGAAGCGAACATAATGATTCGTTCATTATTTCTGATGATTCTCGTAAGTTAAGAACAACATCAAACAATTCAGGAGGTATACAGGGCGGAATAAGTAATGGTGAAAATATAGAGATGAAGATAGCTTTTAAACCTACAGCTACAATCGGTAAAGAACAGAAAACAGTGAATGCTGAAGGTAAAGAAGTACTGATGAAAGCAAAAGGTAGACATGATCCATGCGTTCTACCAAGAGCTGTTCCTATGGTTGATGCTATGGTTGCTTTAGTACTTGCTGATCATTTGCTTCTAAATCATGCTCAATGTGACTTAATAAATAAGTAGTAGTTTTGTTGAATAAAGTATATTTATCTTTGATTTAATTATTTTTGAGCCATTCAAAAATTTTTGGATCAAATTTTTTATTTTTGATAGCTTTATCTCCAATTACGACTGCTTTATATCCTAAAGATTTACAAGTTTTTAAATCATTGATTGATAGTCCTCCAGCAGCAATGAAATCAATATTTTTATAGTTGAGTATATCTATCGAACTATCTTTACTTTTTATTGGGTAAATTTTGATAATGTTGCAATTTAAATTTACCGCTTCCTTAAGATCCTTTAAATTATTAATTCCAGGAATTAGTAAATAATTTTTTGATTGCGCATAATTGAAAAGATCTTTATCCCAAAATTTCATCATCGAAAAATTTAACCCAATTTTTAAAGAATCTTCTATTGATTGCTTATTAATTATGGAGGCAGAGCCTAAATTAATTCTTGGATATTTAATTTTGATATCGGATACAAAATCTGACCAATTTTGGTTGTTAGACCAACTTATTTCAATATTCTTTAATCCTAATTTTACTAAGCTTTCTAATTCTTCAAAAAATGAATTTCTTATAGATGTATTAGAGTAAATATTATCTTCAGGTTTTATAAGTAAAAAAAAAGACACTGTTTTCAGGAATTCCGAAAAAGAATCTTCTTTATTGTTCATTAAAAATTTAAATTTTGGAGCTTAAATATAGTTTGCTACTTTTACTTCTGAGCGGTTAAGCAAATCTTGGATATCTTCAGTGTCTATAGTTTCTCTTTCAATAAGCATTTGAGCCATTTCGTCCAGAATTGTTCTGTTATCTGATAGAACTTTTGTAGCTCTCTTATAGGCAACATCAACAAGTTCTGAAACCTCTACATCAATTGTGGCAGCAGTGTCTTCGGAAAAGTCTCTTGTAGAGCTCATATCTCTTCCGAGAAACATTCCACCTTGAGATTGACCTAGAGCGACTGGACCTATTTTGTCACTCATGCCAAATTTAGTGATCATTTGTCTTGCTACATTGGCAACTTGTTGTAAATCATTTGAAGCTCCAGTTGTTACCTCTTCTTCTCCATAAACTATTTCTTCAGCAACTCTTCCACCAAGCGCTACTGCCATTTGATTTTGAAGGTAAGAACGAGAGTAAAGACCTGATTCCATTCTTTCTTCGCTAGGAGTAAAGAAAGTTAAACCTCCAGCTTGACCTCTAGGAATTATTGAAACTTTTGCTACAGGATCATAATCAGGCATTAATGCTCCAACCAGTGCATGACCAGCTTCGTGATAAGCAACTAATTCTTTTTTCTTATCACTTATCACTCTATCTTTTTTTTCAGGACCAGCCATAACTCTTTCAATTGCATCACCGACTTCATCATTGCTTACTTTATCAAGATCTTTTCTGGCTGCTAATATTGCTGCTTCATTAAGTAGGTTGGCTAAATCGGCGCCTGTAAATCCTGGCGTTCTTCTAGCAACTTTATCCAAATCAACGTCTTTTGAAAGGGTTTTATCTTTCGCATGCACATTTAATATCTGTAATCTTCCAGCGTAATCTGGTCTATCCACAGTTACCTGTCTGTCGAATCTTCCCGGACGCATCAAAGCTGAATCTAAGACATCAGGTCTGTTGGTAGCAGCCACTATTATTATTCCTGAATTACCTTCGAAACCGTCCATTTCGGTTAGGAGTTGGTTTAATGTTTGCTCTCTTTCATCATTTCCTCCTCCCATACCAGCACCTCTTTGTCTCCCAACAGCATCTATTTCGTCAATAAATACTATGCAAGGAGCATTCTTTTTAGCTTGTTCAAAAAGATCTCTAACTCTGCTAGCACCAACACCTACAAACATTTCTACAAATTCTGAACCTGATATTGAGAAAAAAGGAACACCTGCTTCTCCAGCTACCGCTTTAGCTAGCAATGTTTTTCCTGTACCAGGAGGTCCAACAAGAAGGACGCCCTTAGGAATTTTTGCTCCGACTGCAGTAAACCTATCTGGGCTCTTAAGAAAATCAACAACTTCAGTGAGTTCTAATTTTGCACCTTCAACACCAGCTACATCTGAAAAGGTTACTTGCGTAGATGGTTCCATTTGTAGTCTGGCTTTACTCTTACCAAAACTCATAGCTGGATTGCCTCCTCCAGCATTACCGCTTTGGGATCTTCTGAAAAGAAAAAATAGACCTCCAATCAAAAGTACAGGGAAAATCAAACTACTTACAGCTTGTTGCCATGGATTAGCTAATTTTGTGGGAGTTACAGCAATGTCCACATTATTTTCAGTTAGTATTTTTAATAAATCTTTGTCTGGAGCTAGATTAACTTCTGATCTGCTTCCATCATTTTCAACAACTTGTGCTGTTGCATTGTCTGGTGATATTAGAACTCTACTTATTTCTTTATCTTGAACTGCCTCTATGAAATCACTATATCTTAGGGTTTTTGTAGCATTTTCTGTACTAGGTTTATCAAAAACAGAGGTACCAATGAAAATTACAGTAATGACTGCTAGGACATAAAGTCCTACGTTTCTCCAACGTTTGTTCACAATAAATAATCTCTAATAGATATATAATACTAATAATAAAACATTATTAAGAGCTTCTTAGAACATCTACTACACTTTTGAATGCAAACCATTCAGGAATTGGTTCGCCGCTCCTTAATTTCTTCCTAAATTCTGTACCACTAAGTTTCATAATTTGATAATTAAATTCCTTAGCTTCTTCAGCTGTAATATATCCTTTTTCTTTTGTATAAACCAAATTTTTTGAAGGAACAGTTTGCATCATTAATTCGCCTGCACATTTATTCGCAAAATTCTGGGCGTCATATGGGCCATAAAAATCTTCACCAGTTGATGATGACTTACAACCAGCCATATCTCTACCGATAATAAAATGGGTGCAGCCATAATTTCTTCTGATTATCATATGTTGAAGAGCTTCTCTTGGTCCTGCCATATGCATTGAATAAGGTAAAAAAGCCCATTTTATTCTTTCATCAGATATTTCCTCTTCCAATTCTTTATAAGTTAAATATCTAACTTTCCCAGGGATATCATCTTGTTGAGTTGGCCCACAAGTAGGATGAACTAATACAACCGAGTTAGAAGAGACATTATCTGAGAGTAAGGCATTAGTAAATAATTCATAATGTGCTCTATGAATTGGATTTCTGCATTGAAATGCAACTACATCATGATTTGACGGCAGTATGGATCTAACTTCTTGAGGGGTTTTGCAGGGGAATTCTCTAATTGGCAGTTCGAAACCATAAACTTTTCCACCTATATAAAATCTCCCTCTCTCATTAAAGATCATCTTGACAGCAGGATGATCTAAAGAATTAGTACCATAACAAAGTTCAGCTTCTAGGGATTTATCAGGCTCCCATTTAGAGCTAACTTCTAAAACTGCTATTTTTTGTTTTTTATAAGTAAGCAATATTCTTTCTCCAGCTTTTACTTCTTCATTATTTGAATCAAATACAATAGGTAAGCCAAAAAGTAACCCATTTGCATCTCTATTACTTTTAATTACCGATTTGTAGTTATCTTCATCCATGAAACCTTCCAATGGAGAAAAAGCTCCAACCATCAAAAGTTCTACATCGCATGCATTCCTCTCGCTGCATTCAAACTCATAAGTAACCTTAGATATGAGATCCTTTTTAAGGTTTTTATCTTTAATAATTAAATTTTTAAGTTCTCCTCCATAAGGCGGTATTAATCCATTAGTGTCTGTTTTGGTTGTTTGTTGTAATTCCATTTTTTGAATTGATAAAAAAAATTTTGAAAAAAAAAGAGGGTGTGAACCCTCTTTTTCTCTTAATAAGGATTTATGCTTTTCTTCCGTATAGCTCCCCAATTATTTTTACATCAAGTGGATCTTTCGAACCCATATCTGTATCTGAAGGTTGGATGGCTTCAAAAGTGCCAGCAAATTCGTCTGTATCAGAATCTACATTATTGATTGAAAGAGTAATAACTCCAGTACCATTTACATCAACTTTAATATTTTCTTTGGCAAGTTCTTCATCATCTCCTCCTAATGCAACTAAACCTTGAGCATATTCAACACCAGTATTTTTTGCTCTTGCTTTAGGATCTAGAAAATCACCAGTTCTGTAGTTAGGTGTAAATGTTGAACCACTAACCTCAGTACCTGGCTCAATAGATGAAGGTAAATCAGCTGTAAGATCTTTTGCTGAGAATGCAAATGGCACCTCTAAACCACCAGGAGTTAATACTGTAATAAGTTGAAAATCAATACCACCTTTTTCGGTGAAAGTTCCTGAGTCTATATCTCCATAAACTTCTGTCACTGTGGTGTTATTTCTAGGACTAATAATTTTTGTAGAAACAAATTCTGCAGCTTTTCTTTTCGTTCCTGGCACTTTTACATAAACTTCAGTTGGATGCATGCATATTCCTTTAAGGCTATCTCCATTCCCTAGAGATATAGATCCGATAAGAGATGAGTCTAATGCAGGGCAATCATTAGCTTTTCCTGTATTAACAACATCTGTAAATTGTGCATTTCCTCTTTCAGAAAAAGCAAATGTTTTAACAGGTACGAAAGCTAAAGTTATACAGAGAGAAATAACAAAAGCTAAAAAAGAACGAATTCTCATAATTTAAAGTAGCAGTAAAGTTCTGTGACGGATGATAAGTAGTCACCTAAAGTTCAGTACGGATATTACTAGGGAAAGGACCATAAAAGTTAGCACTTTTAAATACTCGAAATAACCCGTAGCTTTTTAGATTTTTTAAAACTGGAATTATTGTAAGCTATCACATTATTTTTAATGATTAAGATTACAAAAAAATACAAATAAGTAATTTGTTTTTATTTTTTTATGAAATAATTTGAGTTATTAATTTATTAGCTAAATCAATTTTTGATGTTTTGTTAATGTAGTGTTCCATATTTTTTGTATCAAACAGCCAACCTTCATTTTGAGCTAAAAAGCCAAATCCTTGGCCTTCAAGATCAATTGGATTTGCGAATAGATAATCACAACCCTTTTGGATAATCTTTTCTCTAATTGTTATTCGAGCTTCTTCAATAGATCCTGTGAAAGCACAAAAGCCCACAAAAACTTGGTTTTCTCTTTTTGATTTACTAATTGTCTTTAAAATATCCGGGACTAGCTCAAAGTTTTTATTCAAATGATCATTAATTTTATTTTTGGGAATTTTAGCTGAAGTATTAGTGGTTATTTTGAAATCAGATACTGCAGCATTCATGAAAAAATAATCACAATTTGATATCTCATTTTTAAGTGCCCTAATTAAATCAACACTAGTTTCAATTTCATATCTTTTTATTCCATCAGTAAGATTTTTATCTATTTTCAGAGGCCCATGGACATATTTTACTTGTGCGCCTCTGAACCTTGCTACCTGAGAAAGAAGTAGGCCCATAGTTCCAGAGCTATAGTTAGTAATGTGTCTTGCCGCGTCAATTTTCTCTGAGGTGCAACCTCCAGTTATTAAAATTTCTTTGTTTAGTAAATCTTTGCGATATGCATTTTGTTCGTGTGAGGCTATAAATTCAAGTGCTAATTGAATTAAATCATTTGGAGGTATCTTACCGATGCCAATAGCATCACAGGCCAAAAGGCCTTCACTTGGTTGTAAAGACAAAACATTATCGTAATTCTGTAAATTCTCATAATTTTTTTGGACAGCTTTATTTAGCCACATTTGTGAATTCATTGCAGGTGCAACAATAATTGGCTTTATATTTGCTATTAAAATACTTGGAATTAATCCATCTGCATTTCCAGTAACCCATTTTGCTAATGTTGTCGCTGTTAAAGGGGCCATGATTAAAATATCAGCCCAATTGCTTAGTTCTATGTGAAGTGGCGTTGATTGACTATTTGACCATTGTTCATCTTCTAAAATGCAAGGGTTTCTACTTAAGATAGAAAGAGAAAGCGGCTTTATTAATTTTTCTGCATTTTTAGATAAAACGCATCTTATTTCATAATTTTCTTTCGCTAATTGGCTAACTAATAATGGAATTCTTACAGCTGCAATACTTCCCGTTATTAATAAAAGAACCTTTATTTTGGAGTCCTTACTATTAGTTTTCATCGAAAGGTTCCTGATCAAGGAGATGTACATAATCAGATGTTAATTCAGGCCTGTTGATTGCAAGTGCTCTCAGTAAGTGCCAGTCTTTTAAACCATCAAATGGTGTTATGTAATTATCCTCTTCTAGCCTTTTCGCGAGCTCAAGGGTCATTTCTTCATTGAATGAATTTACTAACTCTTCACTTATTTTATTTTCAGAAATAAATTTCATATTGAAAAAGTCAATATATTCTAATAATAAAGCCTCAAGTAATTTTTTAAAATTGATGGAAATATTAATTACATATTTTCAAGAATATGAAAATTTATAAAAAGTCATTATATTTAAATTGTTATTAAGTGTTTTATCTTCATTTTCAGTCATAAATATGCAAAGTCTCCTTTTCAAAATATTCTTTCTTAAAGTGTTAAAGCTACTCCGAAATTATGTCGCAATCCAAGAGAGACCAAGTCATTAGCCACATCCGCTATTTAAGGCAAGAACTGAGAGAAATGCATCTAAGCATAAACGAAGATGACCTTTTCCCTGATCCAAGTGAATTGAGAGGAATAATGGCTCAGTTGGAGGCTTTACTTGAATTAGTAGAGGGAAACACTAAAATTCAATCAAATTCTGAAGCAGCTTAATTGTAATTAAGATGGTTTTTAAACCTCAAAAGACAAATTTTCAACTAAAAATTGTAGAAAATATTCAAACACTAAGTATTTGGGCAAATAATCCATGGCGAAGATATTCAATTTCCTTAATTATTCTATTAATTGGTTATTTTTTTGGAAGTTCTCTTGGTATGGTAAGTGCAGTTGTGGAACTTATGGATCCCGTAGCTGCTTTTTTATCGGTAGTTTTTATAGAAATTTTGATATTACTCAGAAGAAATTTTCGATTTGAAAGGAAAAAGAAATTTTTAGTACTTATATTAGATTCGTTAAGATTGGGATTATTTTATGGCTTCTTTACTGAAAGTCTTAAGTTACTTTAATCTTATTCTTTGTATTTCTGTAATAGATAAAGCAAAGCCATTCTTATTGGGATCCCATTTGATACTTGATCATTGATTAAGCAATTAGGATATTCATCTACTACTTTACTACTTATTTCAATACCTCTATTGATAGGCCCTGGATGAAGAATTGGAATTTCTTTACTATTCAGAGATAATTTTTCTGGGGTTAAGCCAAAATCCAAACTATATGAATCAATGCTGCTTAGTAAATTCTCCATCATTCTCTCTTTCTGGAGTCTTAAAACAATAATTGCATCTGCAATTTTTATTGATTCTTCTAATGATCTAGAAATTTTTATGGAGCCTCTTGATTTAACAGGATCTTTGATTTGATTTGGAGTAGGGGCTTTTAAGAAATTGATAAATTCATCAGGAATTAACGATTTAGGACCACATAACATTATGTCTGCTCCGAATGCAGTCAAAGCCCAAAGATTTGATCTCGCAACCCTTGAATGATTTACGTCTCCTATTATTAAGATCTTTTTGGAATTTAAAACCTCTGGATTCAGTGATTTTTTGGAAAAGAATTTTATTAATGTATATATATCTAGTAATCCTTGGCTAGGGTGACTATGTAATCCATCTCCCGCATTAAGAACAGAAGTCTTGGAATTTATTGCATCAAGTTTTTTTGAGATCTCAAAGGTTATATAACTCGATGAATGTCTAATAATTAATGTATCTGCGCCCATAGCAGAATAAGTTATTGCTGTATCAATGATTGTTTCGCCTTTCGTTAAAGAACTAGAAGATGGTGCAAATGTCTGTACATCAGCAGATAGCCTTTTTGCTGCAAGTTCAAAGCTGTTTTTTGTTCTTGTACTAGCTTCAAAAAACAAAGAAGTTATCAAAGAACCTTGTAAGGCTGGTATCTTTTTCGTTCCTGCATTCTTGAGTGCATCAAATCTATTAGCTAATTCAAATACTGATTTATAATCTTGAATTGAAAAATTAGCGAGTGTATGTATATGTTTATGAGGCCAAATTTGCATTATGCTTACAAAATAAATGATTATTCGAATTTAGGTGTTCTGTCACCTTTTAATCTTTTACTCACACTTCTACTATTTTTAAGATACCAACGCCATTTTATATTTTTTGCCTTGGATATGCCAATTCTCGTAGTTTGAATAATATCTTTTTTTTCTAGAATGAAATCCCTCTGAGAAATACATAATGAGTTGTTATTAAGAACTTCAAGTGAGTTAAATGATTTGTCTATACCAAATGCCTTAGTTACTAAACCAGGACCAGAAGCTAATCTTTCATCCTTTCTAGGGATAAAAACCGCCCTAATTAATACCCCACTTGCAAAATTATCTCTATCAGTAACTATATTTACACAATGATGAATGCCATAAGATTTGTAAATATAAAAAGTTCCAGGTTTGCCAAATAAAGATTTATTTGATTCAGATATTCTGCAGTTGCCATGACATGCTTCTTCTTCTTGCGAATAAGCTTCAGTTTCAACAATTATCCCCTTAATTTGATCCTTACTATTGTTTTTTTTAATGAGGTAACATCCTATTAAGTCAGGGGCAACAAGTTTAGAGTGCCGATAAAAAAAATTTTTTGGAAATAAGTGACCTTCTATTTTTAAATATTTATCTAATATTATTTTTAGCTGATAAAGATAGTTGAGGCTACATAGTCGAATTTGATTTTCATAAATATGTGATTATTAGTGTTTATATTTATTTGAACTTAAAGGGTATTATGAATTAATATTTAATAGATAAACTATCATCTAATTAATTAAGAATAATAGAGGCATGACAAAAATAACCAACGAAGAAGTAAAAAAAGTTGCTAACTTAGCAAGATTGGAACTTGACGAGGATGAAATTAATAATCATGCAGGTCAATTAGAAAAAATATTAAAATATATTGAACAACTTGAGAAAATTGACACAGATGATGTTCCATGTACAACAAGAGCAATAGAGGTTAAAAATGTATTTAGAAAAGACGAAAATAAAAATTCTGATTGCACTCAAGAGCTTTTAAAATTAGGTCCATCCAGAGAAGATAAATATTTTAAAGTGCCCAAAATTATAAATGAATAAGTTAGTTGCTTCCTATAAATGTTTTATTAACTATCTTGAGTAAAGATTTTTTTAATTTATAACCTGGATATAAATTGATGATCTTTCTTATTTTCCCCCTTTTTTTGCTATGACTTCTTATACCTATTAATAAATCATAAATAAAATTATAAATGTCTTGTTTACTTTCAAATATCCCAACTCTTTGAGGTGATCCTTTCCTATCCAACAATGGTTTAGTTTTTTCATAGGCAACTTTATATTCAAACCAAGGAATCGAAGGCCAAAGATGATGAATGAGATGGTAATTTTGACCCATAATTAATAAATTCATAAATTTACTTGGATAAACTCGAGAATTTATCCATTTATTTCTTGATCGAAAAGGTCTATGAGGTAAATAATCAAAAAATATTCCTAAAGTAACCCCCACCATTAATGCTGGTCCAAACCACAGGTTATAAATCAGATTCATAAAGTCAAATTTTATACCTGCCAGGATAATTGTTATAAAAATCGATCTTTCAATTCCCCATTGAAGTAATTCATATTTTCTCCATAGTTTTCTTTGAAAGAAGAACACTTCATGATAAAAAAATCTTGGAGCAATCAGCCAAATAGGTCCAAATGTACTCACAATATGATCTGGGTCATTTTTTGGGTGATTTACATGAATATGATGTTGTAAATGTACTCTTGTAAAAACTGGGAAACTAAATCCTAAAAGAATTGCTGAGCCATGACCCATTGCTTGATTAATCCAAGGAACAGGGTGAGCAGCTTTGTGACATGCATCATGAATGACAGTACCTTCGATATGCAAAGCTAAAAAAGCAGTGGCAACAAGCAAGGGTAGAGGCCAAACACCCCTATACCATTGCCAGATACTAAGAAAAGCGAGGAAATAACCACCAAAAAAAAGTCCTAATGTCGGATTCCAAAAACTTGGCGGATCTACATAATTTTTAATCTCCTTTTGCCAATTAAATGTTTTTGAATGATTAGTAATTTTTGTTCTATTTTTAATAGTTAAGTTTGAAATTGTTACTTGTATTCTGAGAATAATATAGCTGATATTTTTAGGTGATTGTATGCCTAAATAAAAAAATTTCTTTTAAAAAAATATTTTATCTTTTTTTATGTGTCAAATTAATCTTGATAAGTTAAAAATATTTTTAAAATATACCTCATTCAATTATTATTTTAACTGAGCGGTCGTGGCGGAATTGGTAGACGCGCGAGTTTTAGGTACTCGTATCTTAGGGTGTGGGAGTTCAAGTCTCCCCGACCGCACTTAAGTGAATTTTGAAATCAAGTTTGTTTATTCATATCAAATTCTTATAATTTAATAAATTAACTAATTTAATGAATAGTTTCATTTTTTATTTAGGATCGTTTTATATTTTAATTGGGACTATATTTTTATTCGTGCCGATAATTTATCTTGAGCTCGGTAGGCCCAAAGACTTAATAAAAGCTTTTTTGAATTTGTTAATAGGTGTAATATTAATAATTAAAGATAAAACAATAGATCAATCATTTATTATAGTTCTCCTCTTATTGACAGTACTATTTATTTTTTATCTTACAGAGCTCTTTTTATCAAGATGGCACCAATTGACCGATATTGAAAAGAAAAAATTAACTACCTTTTTGGAATTTAAAAATAACCTTTCTAAGGTTTTACAAGCTATTAATCTTGGATTTGGAAATTTTACCAAACCTCTTAATTTTTTTAAATTTTTTGGGAATAATAAAAATTCAACCCAAAAGAAGTGGGTAAGAAATAATAAAAATGATAATATAAAAGTCTAAAATCAAATCTATTGGTTAATTGAAACACCTTAAAAAACTACAGGTCAATTAAGAAGGAATATAATGGATTAGATTTATTTTAATAATTCTTTTGATCACCAATATTTCTTAATACAGTCGTATGAAATCTCAAAATAGCAAAGACCAAAAATCTGACTTTTCTTATAAAGAAACTTTAAATTTACTCAAAACTGACTTCTCAATGCGTGCCAATTCAGTTGTAAGAGAACCTGAGATTCAAAATTTTTGGGCAAATAATAATATTGATTTCCAACTAGGTGCGAGTAACAAAGGAGAGATATTCACATTACACGATGGCCCCCCTTATGCAAATGGTGCGCTTCATATGGGCCATGCTCTTAACAAAGTTTTAAAAGATATAATAAATAAGTACAAAACCTTAAGGGGATTCAGGGTCCATTATGTTCCTGGCTGGGACTGTCATGGATTACCTATTGAATTAAAAGTACTTCAGAATTTAAAATCTGATGAAAGAAAGAGTCTTAACACTCTAGATCTAAGAAAAAAAGCAACAGATTATGCCTATATCCAAATTAATAATCAAATGGAGGGTTTCAAAAGGTGGGGCGTATGGGGAGATTGGGATAATCCTTATTTAACTCTTAAAAAAAGTTACGAATCTGCTCAGATTGGAGTATTCGGCAAAATGTTTTTGAATGGATACATATATAGAGGTCTTAAACCTGTACATTGGAGTCCAAGTTCGAGAACTGCACTCGCAGAGGCAGAATTAGAATATCCTGATGAACATTATTCAAAAAGTATTTATGTTTCTTTAAAAATCACTAAAACATGTGACGAAATTCTATTAAATTTCTGCCAAGAAAATCCCAGCATCAAAAAAGATTTTTTTCAAAGTAATTCTTATATAACTATTTGGACCACCACACCTTGGACTATACCTGCGAATGAAGCAGTGGCAGTAAATCCAAAAATAAACTACGTTTTTGCTATCGATGAAGAGAAACGAATTTCCCTTTTTGCAAAAGAATTATTTTCTAAAATCAGTAAAAAATTTAATAAAAATTTCAAGATACTTTTAGAGATACAAGGCTCTAAATTGGAAAATATTGAATATCAACATCCCACTAAAAATAGAAATTGTAGAATTGTGCTTGGAGGTGATTACATCACTACTGAGTCAGGTACTGGAATTGTTCATACTGCACCTGGGCATGGGATAGATGATTTTAATGTGGGCCAAAAATATGATTTACCCATAACATGTGTTGTTGATGAAAAAGGAAACTTAAATGAATATTCTGGTCAATTCAAAGGATCAAATGTCTTGAAAGACGCAAATGATTTAATTATTGAATATTTAAAGGGAAAGAGTTTGCTTCTTTTGCAAGAAAATTATAAGCATAGATATCCTTATGATTGGAGAACTAAAAAGCCAACTATTTTTAGGGCTACAGAACAATGGTTCGCATCTGTAAATGGCTTTAGATCATCTGCATTAAAGGCAATCGAAGATGTTGAATGGATGCCATCAACTGGAAAGAAAAGAATTTATTCTATGGTTATTGGTCGAGGTGATTGGTGTATTTCCAGACAAAGGTCGTGGGGGGTCCCAATTCCCGTTTTTTATAGAAAAAATAGTAATGCAATTCTTCTAAACAGCGAAATAATTAACCATATTCAAGAACTTTTTAGTGAACACGGGGCAGATATTTGGTGGGATTGGGATGTAAAGAATCTATTGCCAGACAGTTACTTAAAAGAATCTCATCTATGGGAAAAAGGAACAGATACAATGGATGTCTGGTTCGATTCAGGATCTAGCTGGGCTGCAGTTTGTGAACAAAGAAATGAATTAAAGTATCCAGCCGATCTTTATTTAGAGGGCTCAGATCAACACAGAGGTTGGTTCCAGTCTTCTTTGCTCACATCTGTTGCAGTTAATAATAAACCTCCATTTAAAAAAGTTTTAACTCATGGTTTTGCACTTGATGAAAATGGAAGAAAAATGAGCAAATCTTTAGGTAATGTTGTTGATCCAAGTATTATTATTAATGGAGGTAATAATAAAAAAACTGAACCTGCTTATGGTGCAGATGTTCTAAGGCTATGGGTAAGCTCTGTAGACTATTCAGTAGATGTTCCAATTGGTTCGAATATACTCAAGCAACTATCAGACGTTTACAGAAAAGTTCGTAATACTGCAAGATATCTGCTAGGCAATATTCATGATTTTGATCCAAATATTAATAGTTTCGAAATTGATCAATTACCACTTTTAGATCAATGGATGTTAGGTAGATTAGTTGAGGTTACAGATCAAATATCAAAAGCTTATGAAAATTATGAATTTTCAAAATTTTTTCAAATTTTACAAAGTTTTTGTGTTGTCGATCTATCAAATTTCTATTTAGATATTGCTAAGGACAGGTTATATGTAAGTTCCAAAGATCAATTTAGAAGAAGATCATGTCAGTTTGTCATGTCTAGAGTTGTTGAAAATTTAGCTGTTCTTATTTCTCCAGTGCTTTGTCATATGGCTGAGGATATTTGGCAAAATATTCCATATTCAACGAAAGAAAAATCGGTATTTCAAAGAGGATGGCCAATTTTTTCGCAGTCATGGAAAGATGAAAATCTTAATGAGCATATTTCAAATTTAAGAAATTTGAGAGTTGAAATTAACAAAGCTATTGAGGTATGTAGAAACAAACAAATAGTTGGAGCAGCTTTAGAAACAGAAGTGAATTATTTACCTGAAGATAAAGTTATAAAAGATTCACTAACTTGGCTTAAAAAATTTGGTAATGAAGATGTTGATTTATTTAGAGATTGGCTCATAGTTTCTAATTTTCAAGTTGTATCCCATTTGGTCGATAATTCTTTAATTACTGATAATAATGAACTTGGGAAAATTCAGATTCTTAAAGCTCAGGGTAAAAAATGTGATAGATGTTGGCATTATCAAGAAAAAACTTTTATTGGAATCCAAAATACAAAATTATGTGAAAGATGTTCAAATATTATAAATCTTGAATTTACTTAAATATATTTTTTTTAATTCAAAAAGAAACTAAGTTTCGAATCTCTTTTATAAAGTTTTCTATAAAATTTATTAAATCAATATTTCCCATATTCAGAGAAGCAAGAGTTTCTTCCATTCTTTGGTAATTTAATTATTGACCATTGAATTAAGCCTATAGTATAAATTAATAACAAAAGTAATCCTAAAAATTTTGCTATCGGCTGAGTAAAGTTAGCTCCAAAGAAAAAATTAAATAAATTTTTGATAATGTTATAGAAATTTGAAGGAGGCTTAAGCCATATTTCACATAGAGATGAATTAATAAAAGAAAAGCAGCTAAAGTTTCGCAAACTTTGAATTAAGAAATTTAAAGATAAAAATGTTAACGACCATCTCCATATTTTGGTGGTAGTAGCAAGGGAGTATGAAAAATCATATTCTTTTAATTCATCATTGATATCATTCCAAAACCAAACTGAAATCGTCATTAATATTGTTGAAATATTAGTAATTACAAGTGCATAATCGTACTTACCAATTAAAAGTAAAAGGCTTATAAAGAATAAAGGAGATATTTTCCAATAAATTGATATAAGTGTATTTACAGCTTTATTGCCTTTTTTAATTGACCACAATAACAATGTAATAGGAATTCCAATAAGGAAAATTATTGAAACTTGAAAAGATAGCCAAATAGAAAGTTGATTAAAAACGTTCAAAACTTTTTTTCTTTATATACATAATAATAAAATATCAATCTTGTACTTCTTAACGTACTATTGTGAAAGTAATGAATATTATGCAACTTTAAATTATTTCCAAAAATAAATCTAAAACTGTATGAGACAGCATGTTAATCCGCTAAGTAAAAATTTTAATGAAATTGAATATATCCCATCTTTGATGGAGATATTTGGTGATTCTGAATTAAATCTTCATTTGGATATTGGCTCTGCTGCTGGTGAGTTTCTATTCGATTTAGCTTTAGTTAATACTTGCTGGAATTATTTGGGAATTGAAATTCGTGAAAGATTAGTTAAAACTGCTAAATTAAAAGTGAAAGAGAGAGAAATGAAAAATTTATATTTTCTTTTTGGTAGTGCTAATAATATTTTGAATGATATCCAAAACAAATTCATAATCGAAAATGTAAAAAGTATTTCCTTTAATTTTCCTGATCCATGGTTTAAGAAGAGACACATTAAGAGACGTGTAATTCAGCCAGAGTTTATTAATATTCTCTCAAATTCATTGCAAAAAGGCTCATTAATTTTTATAAAAACTGATGTAAAGGATTTATTTGATTATATGGATTTTATAATATCAAGTAATTTTAATTTTAAAACAATAGATATAAAGAATTTTAATTATTCCAAAAGTTTTAACCCTAACAAAGTTAAAACTTCTAGAGAAAAGTATGTGATTGTTAATCAACTTGATATTTTTGAGAGGATTTATATGAAAATCTGATCCATAATTAATTCATTATTTTATTAATTTCTAAAAAAAGTTTTTTTGTTATTTCGCTAGATAAAGAATTAACTTTATTCTGATTTTTGGCTTCTACAAGGACTCTAATTACAGGTTCTGTGCCGCTAGGCCTGATATAAATTCTACAATTATCAGAATAAATTTTCTGAAAATTGTCTATAGTTTGATTAATTAAGATTCTAGTTTTTGAATTTATTTTATTAATATTGAAATCTAATTTGATATTGGTTAGTTTCTGAGGAAAAGGGTCAAAACTACTTTTAAGCCATTCATTTAAAGAAATATTTTTCTTTTTACAGTATTTAGAAATTTGAAGTGCAGTTAATATCCCATCTCCAGAAAAGTTATTAATTTTAGAAAGTATATGACCTGACTGTTCACCTCCTAACACAGCTTTTTTTTTCTTAATAGCATCATGAACGTATTTGTCTCCAACATCAGTTCTATATAAAATTCCACCAATTTTGTTCCACGCCTTTTCAAAACCTAAATTTGCCATTTGAGTCGATATTAGTAAGTTATTTGTGAGAATTCTTTGTTCCATAAGTTCTCTACCCCAAAGAAAGAGAATATGGTCTCCATCTAATACATTGCCTTTAGAATCTAAACCAATTACTCTATCAGCATCTCCATCGAAGCTAAATCCCATATCTGCAGTACTTTCTTTTAGTGCTTTTTTTAATGGTTCAAGGTTAGTAGAACCACAACCCATATTAATTTTTAACCCATTTTTAGAGTTGTTTATAACTCTGACATCAGCATCAAGATTCTGAAAAATTTTTTTTGCGCAGGTTGTTGCTGATCCATAGCAAGTATCTAATATTATTTTCATACCGCTTAAATTTTCTCCATCCATTGTTTGGATTAGGCTTTTCATATAAATATGCATAAGCTCTTCATTTGTTTTTAAAGGGATTATTTTTGTAGGAACTGATATGTTTTGATTACCCTCTTCAATTAATTTTTGAATTTTATTTTCAAAATTCTTGGTAATTTTTTTGCCATTACTATCGAAGATTTTTATACCATTATATTCGGGCGGATTATGACTTGCAGATATCATTATCCCACTACTAAAGTTTTCTTTTTTTATTAAAAAAGGTATGGCTGGGGTAGGGCAGATTCCAATATTTGTAAATTTTTTCCCACTTTTCTTTATCCCTTTTGTTATTGCTTGAAGCAGAATATCTCCACTTAGTCTTGTATCCCTTCCAATCAATATTGGATTTTTATTTTCTAAATTTGAACCTAGAGCATATCCAACTTTATAAGCTAGAGAATAAGTTATCTCCTCATTAAATCTTCCTCTTATTCCATCAGTTCCAAAGATTGATTGCATAATAAGGTTTCAGGAATCAAATATATTTTGATCATTATTTAGATCTTATTTTATCAGTTGATTAAAAGGTAAATGATTTTAATTCTCTTTATATGTTTAACTTATTTAAAATGTTTTTAGTTAATAAGCATTTAAAATGCAATTTGAAAGTAGAGATCCACTTTTAAACTCAAATTTAAAAGCAATAATTGCTTTGTTTTTTGCTATCGTTATTGTTACTTTGGTTTTTTTTAAAAATCTCTTTTTTCAATCAACTTATCTACTTAAGAGTTTTGGAGAATTATCTGTTGATCCTGATATAGCTTTGAAAAACAATAAGCCTACTTTTCTGGAATTTTATGCTGAGTGGTGTGAAGTTTGTAAAGAAATGGCTCCAAAAGTATCAGCTTTAAAAAATGAATTCGAAGAAGATATTAATTTTGTTTTTTTAAATGTTGATAATCAGAAATGGGATAATTACATTCGCAAATTTGATGTCAATGGTATACCTCAAGTTAATCTTTTTGATAGAAATGGTAATTTAATATCTAGTTATATTGGGAAACAAGAAGAATTAATAATAAAAGATTCCCTTAATCAACTACTGGGAGAAGCACAATCTAGTAATGATATTGTTAATGCTGAATTTTCAGTAATAAAAGAAAATAAAAAAAATGCTTTTACTACTCGAAGTCATGGATAATGTTACCAATCTAGAGATTTTGATACAATTGGAAAACTTTGTTTGAAAATCGATTTGCAATTTTGGGCAATTGACTTGTGCTCTTCTTGAGTACCATTAGCGGATCTTAAATGAATATAATGTATCCATGATCTGCATGATCCAGACATATAGATTCTTGTTGGAGTTGCTAATGGTAAAACAAATCTCGCACATTCTTTAGCTATTCCTTCAGCAAGTAAATCTTCATATAATACTGAAGCAGATTTAAAATGAGAAGCAATTTTTTCATTAAATCTTTTTTTTAACTCATCAGGAAGGTCAGGAATAGAATTTTGCCTATTTTTAAAATCTTGTCTTCTCAACTCTGGTATAGGAATATTACCTAATTGAGAACTATCTGCATATCTCTGTGAAAATTCTTGAAAAGTAAATGATCTATGCCGTAAAATTTGAGCGGCAATGCCCCTGTTTGTCTCTATTTGTAATGTCATAAATGACTGTTCAAAGACACTCCAATGTTCATTTTTAATGCAATAACTTAATAATTTTGAATAATCTTCATTTTTCTGATTTTTTGGATTACTAACTCTTGCAATATAAGCCATTGTTTTTTCTGCATCAGGAGTTAGCGAAATTAGTTCAACTTTACTCATTTTAGATCTTTGCTAAAGTTACCTTCTCTGGCTGATTTTGATATTTACCTCTTCTATCTTCATATGTTGTAGAGCAAGGATCACCTTCAAAAAAGAGGAGTTGACAAATACCCTCGTTAGCATAAATCCTACAATCTGCACCTGAACTATTACTAAACTCTAAAGTTAAATGACCTTCCCATCCTGCTTCTGCAGGGGTTGTATTAACTATAATTCCCAGTCTTGCATAAGTACTTTTGCCTATACAAATAACGGTTATATTCTCCGGCACTTTCATTTTTTCTAAAGCCACTCCTAAGCCATAAGAGTGAGCAGGAAGAATAAAAAAGTCCCCATCGCTGTCGTGATGAATAACAGTTTTTTCTAAATTATTAGGATTAAACTTTTTAGGATTCATAACAGTTCCAGGAATATGTCTAAAAATTAAGAATTCTTTTGATGAAAGTCTTAAATCATATCCATATGATGAACATCCATAACTCAAAACTGGTTTTTTATGGTTATCAGGCTCAAGATGCCTAACTAAATTTGATTGGAACGGGCTTATCATTCCTTCAGACGCTTTTTGATTTATCCAGAGATCATTTTTAAGCATTGTTTTAGGAGCGAAGTTCAGTAATTTGATTAGCCATCAATAATAAATCTTTAGGAATACCTGTACCTGTAAGGATTACATCTCCAGATATAAATCGGTTTTCAAGTGTTGAAATCAAATCATCCTTATCAATAATCTTCATCTCAATAGCAAGAAAAATTTCATCAAGTATTATTTGATCATTTTTACCAGAAAGTAATTCTTTTTTGCAAAAATTCCATAATTCACAAGTAGATTCATGAATAGATTTTTTTAAGTTTTTATTATTTTCAATTTCTTCAGAATTATATAGATCAAAAGAATTTGATGATCTTACCCAAGTTAAATTGCCGCAAAGCTTTACAGCATTAGCAATCCCTTGTTTTACCCCACCTTTCATGAATTGTATTAAAAGTACTTTCCTGCCAAGAGCAGCATTTCTCAAACAGTCTCTAATGATAGAGGAATAACTTCCTCTGTAAGAAGATTTATATATTTGGATTTGCCCGTTTTGTGTAAATCTTTTTAAGTTTATGTTGTTTGCAGTATTTATTTTTACAACATCAGAGTTACTTTTGGAATAACTATTTGATGAACTAATTACCATTATTTTAGATTCCTTTTTCTAAATGCAGTATAATTTGAATTCTCATACACTGCATATAGTGTAATTTTACTTAAAAAAACTTTTTATAGCCTGCAATTCACCGAGAGAACTTTAAAGATAAACTAATAATAATTGAAAATTGTTACTGTTGATACAAGATATTTTAAGTTGTCTTCTTAAATTTTTTATAGTTAATATTTTTATGATCCCTTCTTCTCGAGGATTCAGTCGCCTTAGTTCGCAACAGTCTGGACAAAGTAAAATTAACTCTATTGGAGAACGTTTCCCAATTAATAGAACTTTAATGGAAGTTATTAAGGGTCTAGAGGGTGCAAGCACAGAAATGGTTGAGAGATCTAAGACTATTTTTTTTCCTGGGGATCCAGCTGAGAGAGTTTATCTCATAAGAAGAGGTGCGGTTAGGTTGTCAAGAGTTTATGAGTCAGGTGAGGAGATAACTGTTGCTCTTTTAAGAGAGAATAGTCTCTTTGGTGTTTTATCTCTTCTAACAGGCCATAGATCTGATCGTTTTTATCATGCCATAGCTTTCACAAGAGTTGAAATGATAACAGCTCCTGCGAATTCTGTTTTAAGAGCAATAGAGGAAGATGCATCCGTAGGACTATTATTGTTGCAGGGTCTTTCAAGTCGGATCCTACAAACAGAAACAATGATAGAAACTCTCACTCATAGAGATATGTCTTCTCGTTTAGTAAGCTTTTTAATGGTTCTTTGTAGAGACTTTGGATTTGCAAGTGAAAAAGGAATTACAATAGATTTGAGGCTTTCCCATCAAGCTATTGCCGAAGCTATTGGCTCAACAAGAGTAACTATTACAAGGTTGTTGGGAGATTTAAAGGAATCAGGGCTTCTCACTATTGAAAGAAAAAAGATTACAGTATTTGACCCAATAGCTCTTGCAAAAAGATTTAATTGATTCATCATTAATTATGATGTATTGAGTAAATTAATAGTGTGGCTTGGATTTTAATTGTTTTTTTAATATTACTCGGAGGATTAATTGCACCATTTGGTGATTTGCTTGGTACAAAGATTGGTAAAGCAAGATTTAGTATCTTAAAATTAAGACCAAAGAAAACGGCTACTATTGTAACCATAATTACTGGTGGTTTTATTAGTTCAATATCAATAGGTCTACTAATTTTGGTTAGTGAAGAATTCAGACAAAGACTTTTTGTAGATATACCTTTTTTGCAAAGAACTTTAGATGAAAGTAAAAAGGCCTTAATACCTTTGCAGGAAGAACAAAAGAAACTTGAAGATAAGATTATCCAAAAAGAAACAGAATTAAATAAACTGAAAAATGATGTTAGAGAATTTAGAAGAGGAAATATAGTTATTAAGAGAGGACAAACTTTATTTATTGCAGAGGTTTATCCTAGTTCAGATATAAAATTAGATTTAGCAAAAATCTATAATAAAGCCGATAATTTTGTTCGGAAAATTGTTATCCCAAGTAATAAAGATCTAACTAATATTCTTTTGTGGAGAACCAGTGATATTGACAAGATCGAAGCCTTAGCATCAAGAGAAGGTAGTTGGATTTTAATAATTAAATCTGCAACAAATGTTTTAAGGGGTGACAATTATGTTTTAGTATCACCTGATTTATTAGAGAATAAATTTATAGTAAGAAAAGGTGATGTTATCAAAAGTTCTATTTTGGGACAAAGCGACTTAAATCTGAAATCCATAAATTTAAAAATTAAATCATTACTTAAAGAGACAAGAGATGAAATTAAGTCCAAAGGATCACAAGTTAGCGAAATTAATACAAGAGGGAATTTTGTAAAAAAAATTAGAGATTTTCTTCAAGAAAATCAAAATATAAAATTTAAGTTAGAAGTAGTCTCTTTAAGAGATAGCAAAACTGCAGAACCTATTGTTGTTGAAATTAATATTTTAAAAATAGAATCATAAATGGGTAGGGTATTAAGTATTGATCCTGGGAAAAACAAATGCGGGTTAGTTTTAGCTGAAATAAGTGAAAAAAAGGTTTATAAAGCCATCATTCTTAAAAGTGAGTTGATTGGAGATTATGTCAGAGAGTTAAATACTTTTGAAGACATATCAAAAATTGTTATTGGGAACGGCACTACAAGTAGAGAGATAATAAAAAAACTGGATTTTTTTAAAAAAGAAATAAAAATGTTTGAAGAAAAAAATACTACTTTTAGAGCTAAAGCGAGATATTTCGAACTTTTCCCAATTAGCGGAGTGAAGTTTTTACTTCCCAGGGAAGTTTTTATTCTTAATAAAAATCTTGATGCAATATCAGCTTTGATAATTTTAGAGGATTATTACAAAATAAAATTTACACTAAATCAAAATTTAGATTTTAAAACTTGGCTGAAATTGTAAACTTATATTCATTGCCTGCTTCTAGTTCATAATCTTTTTTTAACAAAAATCTTAATAATGCATCCTCAATTAATGCTCTCCCCAAAGGAGGATTAACGAGCAATAAACCTTTGTTAAAAGACCATGTAAAAGTCCATTTAAATTCACTAGCTTCCACTACTCCTTTAATGTGCTTTTTTGAAAAGCAATATTCTTTAACACTTACATGGGCTATTGTTTCTGGTTTTGACCCCATTTGTTAAATTTGGTCTTTATCAAAAGAATTTAATTCATTTATTATATGCTCTTCTTTTTTAATATTTAATTGTTCCAGCGATTCTATTACTCTCTTGTAAACTTTATCCAATATTGATTTTTCTTCTGTAGAAATATTGCCTAATACATGAGAAATAGTATTGAAATTATTTGTTCTTTGAATTGATTGAGGTGATCCAATACCAATTCTTATCCTATTAAAATTTTCAGTTTGTAATTTTTCAATGATGCTTTTAAGCCCATTATGTCCGCCTGAGCTACCTTTCTTTCTAAATCTTATTTTGCCAAGAGGAAGATCCTTATCATCGACTATTATAAAAATTTTGTCTAAATTAATTTTGTACCAATCTACTATTGCTAGAACAGCGTCACCACTGTTATTCATAAATGTATTTGGTAAAAATAGCTTGTAAGCTGAGTCATTTATTTTGAATTCAGAGCAGGAACTTTTAAGTTTTTCCTTTAATAAGAAATTTGACTTATATTTTTTCGAAAAATTTTCAAGAAGCAAAAAACCAATATTATGTCTACTCTTTGAATATTTTTTCCCAGGATTCCCCAAACCAATTAAATATATTTCATTCATAATTTATTTCCAAATCTCTTTTCATTGAGAATGATAAATATACAAACAAAATATAACCAAGTAAATTAATTAAAAAAATTACTGTAAAAGTTATTTTGTAATATTCAGATTAATTAAATAAATTTCTTAAGATTTTAGGAATTTAATTTCCGTTCCAATCAACTGAGAAACCTTGTAAAAGAAGCGATTGGTTATAAATTTGTAGAAGAATAACTAAAAAAACTAAAAGTAATAATCCTATTACAGTCATAACAGGGACTGCACCCCAGCCAGGTACAACTTTTCCTTGACCTGAATTGCCAATCGCTTTTAAAAGACTTCCTAAAGCTGTTTTTTGACCCATGTTAAATTCACAAAATCTAGTATTATTTAGCTATTGTATATGAACTCATACATAAATTGTTTACTAACTTAGCAAAATTGATGCAAACTTTATCATCTGCTCCAGATCCTGCAGTCTCAATAGCAGTAACAAT
>QCRB01000014.1 GCA_003209425.1 Prochlorococcus sp. AG-459-E08 | reverse complement strand
ACCCTACATTTTGCAAGATGAAGAATTGAATGAATTAGTTGTCAAAATACCTGGCTGGGAAATTAAATCTAAACAAATCCAAAGAGAATTTAACTTCGCTAATTTTATTGAAGCCTTTGCTTTTATGACTAAGGTTGCTTTAATCTGTGAAAAATATAATCATCATCCTAACTGGGAGAATGTTTATGCAAAAGTAATAATTAAATTAAATACACATGATCTAGGAGGTATTACGAATCTGGATCAAACATTAGCGTCGGAAATCAACAAAATTTTCGATCAATAAAAATATAAACTTGTTTTCAACTATTCAAAATGTCTAAAAATTTATTGCCAGTTACTATTATTAGTGGATTTTTAGGTTCTGGCAAAACTACACTTCTAAATCATATTTTAAAAAATCAAGTTGGTATTAAAACAGCTGTTTTAGTCAACGAATTTGGAGAAATCGGAATAGATAATGACTTAATAATAGAAGGCTCAGAAGATATGATCGAATTAAATAATGGATGTATATGTTGCTCTATCAATGGCGAATTATTAAATACCGTATCCAAAGTTTTAGAAAGAGCTGAAAAATTAGACTATTTGATTGTTGAAACAACTGGATTAGCAGATCCATTACCAGTAGCCATGACTTTTGCGGCTGGTGATCTTAGAGAAAAAGTAAGATTAGATTCGATAATCACTGTCATTGATGGAGAAAATTTTGATTTTGAAATTAATAATACAAGTGTCGCCTATTCTCAAATTTTATACGGAGATATCCTTCTTCTTAATAAATCTGATTTAGTAAATGAAAAACAATTAAAGAAAATAGAGGAGTTTATAAATAAAATAAAAAAAGAACCAAGGATTTTGAGATCAACTAATAGTGAAGTTGCATTACATACAATAATGAGCGTGGGTCTATTTGAGACGGATACTTTTGAATTCGAGAAAAATAAAAAAAATATAGAACAAAATTCCCACGATCACTCTTCTCATTCCCACGATCACTCTTCTCATTCCCACGATCACTCTTCTCATTCCCACGATTTGATCAATAATATCGAGGGTTTTACCTCAGTTTCATATGAGACATTTGAACCATTTTCTTTAAGGAAGTTTCAATATTTCTTAGATAATCAAATCTCAGAAAATGTATTTAGAGCAAAAGGTATATTATGGTTTATGGAAAGTGAAAGAAAACACATTTTTCACCTATCTGGAAAGCGGTTTTCTCTAGATGATGAGGAATGGACAAAAGAAAAATCTAACAAGATAGTATTAATTGGGAAAAACTTGGATCACCAAACTATTAAAAATCAACTGTCATCATGTAGATTTAATTCAGATTAGAGTTCATATTAGGATTTAATTAATTTTTGAAAATACTTATTAATGGATTAAAAAAAGCAGTAACCGAATTAAAACTTTTTTATTTTATTTCGTTTATTGTTGCACTCTTAGTAATCATTCCAATTTTCAATTTTCTTCTTGAAGGAGTTCAATATGTTGTAAGTGGAAATTTTTCATTAGGTATTGCTGGAGGAGAAGAGGTATTAGAGACTTTAAAAGTTTTAGTACTGACAAGTTTTTTTGGAGGAGGATTAGGCACTTTGAATGGATGGTTACTTTCAAATTGTGATTTTAAGTTCAGAAAAGTTCTCCGTATTTGTCAGCTCATTCCACTAGCCGCCCCAGCATACCTAATAACAGCTGTTTTGCAGGATTTAGGAAGTATTTTTGGGTATCAAGTAACCGGTTTATGGTGGGGGGTTTTAATACTTTCAATCTCTACTTACCCATATGTATTCATTCTTGCTAACGAAAGTTTTAATAAATTTGGAGTTAATCAAATCAATGCTAGTAGAGGATTAGGAGTTGGGCCGTGGAGGAGCTTCTTTAAAATCGCTTTTCCAATGGCGTTGCCAGCACTAATAACAGGAATAAGTTTAATGTGTATGGAAGTAATGAATGAGTTAGGTACATTTGCATTATTAAATATTCCAAGTATTTCTACGGGTATAGCTGAAAATTGGATAATTGAGGGTAATCCAAAAAGTGCTATTGGACTATCTTTGGTAGCTTTATTAATAATTTTCACTTTAATTATTTTTGAAAAATTCTCGCGAAGAAAATCAAAGCGGTGGAGTGATAATCCCGCATCAAAAGATTCTCAAGGATGGAAATTGAAAAACACTAGAGCTCTTTTAGCAATAACAATATCTTTATTTCCTCCAATTTTCTCTTTTGGAATTCCATGTTTTTGGGTTATGCTAAATATCGATCAAATTCAAAAAGGGTTATCGATAGAATTACTTACCCTATCATTTAGGACCATAAGTCTAGGATTTTTTACTGCATTAATAACGATGTTATTCTCATTAATAATTTCCTTAGCTAGACGTCCAAAAAAAAGCTTATTAATTGGATTAATCTCAAACCTAGCAGGTATAGGTTATGCAATTCCAGGTACAGTATTAGCTTTATCTTTAATAAGCATTTCTTCTCCAAAATTGAATTTCTTTGCTGTTTGCTTACTAATATGGGGATATCTTGTTCGATTTCTAACTATTTCTAAGGGTTCTATTGATTCAAGTCTTGAGAGGATTTCTCCTAATCTTGATGAAGCTGCACTTGGACTAGGAGAGAATTGGCTGGGAATCATTAAAAGAATTCATCTACCTCTTCTACAAGGACCAATATTTGTAGGATCACTTTTAGTTTTTGTGGATACGATAAAAGAATTACCCTTAACATTTATTTTAAGACCATTTGATTTCGATACATTATCTGTGAGAATATACCAATATGCTGGAGATGAAAGAATGGTAGAGGCAATATTACCTGCTATTCTTATCATGACTTTAGGCCTAATTTCATCAATTACATTGATACCAAGTTTAGAGAAAAAAACTAAATCCTTTTAATCAGTTTTCTAATTAAAAAAGGGAAGCTTAAAAACAAATCTGCCAAGGTAGATATAACCCTAAAATAAATTAAGCTTACAAGAATTTCATTTTCTGGGATATTTCTGCCCACAAGAAAAAGGAGGCAGGCTTCAAAAACGCCAACTCCGCCTGGAGCTGCTGGAACTACCAAACCTAAGGACCATGATAAAGAAAAAATTACTAATAAAAATATGATGTTGATTGTATTAATTGAATAAAAAGTATTTAGGCAAATGAAAAACCCAATAAATTTGGATAAAACAAACCCAATTTCAAGTAGAAAGGCTTTGGTAGGGAAAAAAGAATTTATATTTATTCTCTTTTCAAACTGATCCTTTGAATTATCTAGTCTCAAAACCTCAAATATTTTCCCCTTGATAGACCCTAATATTTTTAATACAAGATATATTAATTTCCTATTTAAAAATACTAAAGGGAAAATAAAAAAAAAGTAAAGTGGTTGAAAAATAATGCCAAGCGATGCCAAGATAAAAGATCCACTCAACATGAAATATGGTTCTACAAGTGTGGAATACAAAGCTATCTGAGTATTACTTATTTTTTTTATATAGTTAAATCTTTCAACAAAATGCCAAATTCCTCCTGGTACATATTTAAGAATATTGGTTAAAACATAAAAAGAAACTAGATTATTACTTTTAGATTCTTTGCCAAACCAATTTATTATATATTTCCATGCATAAGCATTAAGGTAAATACTTAAAACACAAAATAAAAAAGATAAAGATAAATTAATTCCATTTTTTTCTAAATTGATCTTAAAAGAAATTTGATCAATATTTAAAAAAAAATAAATGCAAAAGTATAGCAAGCTTGAAATAAAGAAAATACTCTTCAAACCACCAAAATTAAATTTTTTTAAAAATTTCCAATATGATTGATTACTTAAATTAAATCTCATTTCCAGTTTTCAAATGCTTTGAAATTTTTACTTGAGTCTTTTATTGTTTTCCTTATTTCTTCAGTTGATTTTTTATGCTTTAGTTTCAATCTCAAAACTTCGTCATTTTCTGGTTTCATAGTGATTGATCCATCTGGTTTTAAAGTCTGTTTAACTTTTATATTTCCAAAAATAGTTGAACATTCTCCTCTCCTTCTTAGTAATACCCACCTTGATTGGGTCCTTTCACGAACGCCAATAGTATTGGAATAATCAAACCATAATCGCCTAAAAAATTTTTTTTTCTCTATTGGCACAATTGCTTGAATAGAGAATCCAATTCTATTTTTTTTCATATTGATAGTTTGATAAGAAACATCGTAAGCTCCCTCAATTCTCAGTTTCTCTATAAAATTGGATATGTCCTCAGGTGTTTGGTCATCAATCCATGCTTCTTGCACAGCTATCTCTTCACACTTTGGATTAATTTGTTCATTAATGGAAGAATCCTCAAATGAAGTAATCTTATAAACTCTCACCAAATTAGGGAATGGAAATTTTAGGTTACCAATTCCTACTCCATAAGAATTAATTGAATATTTTGAAGGGGGTTGAAGATGGTCGACTAAATTAGAGAGTAAAGCAATACCAGTTGGTGTAGATAGTTCACCATCTATTGAATCAAAACTAGATAAAACCTTAATATTTTTTTGTCTTATTAGCTCTATTACAGCAGGAGGTGGTACTGATAATTTTCCATGTTCAGTTTGAACAAAGCCTTTTCCTAACATTGGTTCGTTGCAATAAACCCTTTTAGGCTTCAAGTAATGCAATGCCGAACAGACTCCTATGATATCCACTAATGAGTCGATAGCCCCAATTTCATGAAAATGAACGTCCTCAGATTTGATACCATGTACTATTCCTTCTGCACTTGCTAAAGATTCAAATACTTCATAAAGCATCTGCTTTAATTTTTCTTCTAAGTGCCCATTTGAAATGAGTTCTTTAATGCTTCTCCAAGTTCTTTTTATAGAATTGCAATCAATGTTCTCAACTTTGGCCCTGATGCCTCGAATTGACGAACTTTTTGATTCTTTAAACTCTAGATTATAAAGATCCTTTAATCCAAGATCAATAAGTGGTTGTTCAATGACTTTTTTTGGAACACCTAAATCGTAAAAAGCTCCTAATAACATATCTCCAGAGATGCCTGGAGAACATTCAATTAAAACATCTTCCATAAATCTTAGATTTCTTGATTGATAAAAATTGCGATGTTGCTCAACTTATGATTCTAATTTTTTTTAGAAAGATCTTTTTCAATTACTTCGTACTTGAGTAACTTCAAAGTATTCCCATCCCTATTGACATCTAAACTTAAAAAATTATTAAGAAGTTCTAGAGAAAGCTCTCCTTTTATGACTAATTTGAAATTTTTATTATTTAAATTTGATGTAGAATTTATTTTAATAACGATTTCTTTTTTTTGTTTATTAACAAAAACTAATTTCCCTCTAACAGAAAAATAATTATCTTTTAAACCTAATCCCTCTAATAATTTTGAAAAGTTAATTTGTTCAGAATCATTTGGTAAATCATTAAGTTGGTAAGGATCCCAAACGCCTGCAACCTGTAAGTGCAAATTTTGAGTATTTTTATTCTTAGGATAAACAACCCAGTAATAATTTTTATTTAAATCAATATGTTTTTTTAAAAGTGATAGTGCTTTTCCTAATACTACTGTTTCAATTTGTTTGCCGTTATTATCAGTTAACAATCCTCTATTTAATTGCTCAATATCATGAGGAGTAAATTTTCCATTAACAATTCCAATAGCTCTGTATTGCAATGGATCAGTAACTTGTGGGATAGGATTTTTTAACATCTTTAAATGGAAATTTATCTTATTAAATTTCTTCTTTTACCTCCAAACTATAAAAAGATTCTAATGCATCATCTAAGGCATCAGAAGGCTTAGTTGCATCATTCAAATTGCTTTGTCTCCTAATCATTTCCACAATTTCAAATGGATTAGTTGGGATTTCTGAACTGTTTCCATCTGTTTTAGTTGAGGCATCGATTGGTAAGTCTTCAAATAAATATTCAGCATTTAGGAAATAACCTTTTAAAGAAATTAAAGAAATTAAAAAAACTAGTAAAGATATTGATTTAGCATATCTTTTGTAAAAATAATTTTTCATTTTATTTAATTTCAAAATTCTTTAACACCAAAATTTTCTGCTAATTTAATTTTACATAATATGTTAGAAATTTGTTAATAGCAACTTGGAATGTAAACTCTATAAGAACCAGACTGACGCAAATTATAGATTGGATTAATCAAGTCAACCCGGATATTCTATGTTTGCAGGAAACAAAAGTAATGGATGATAGTTTCCCAGTTGAACCTTTTGAAAAATTAGGGTATTCAGTAGAGGTATACGGCCAAAAATCATACAATGGTGTTGCTATTATTTCTAAAATAAAAGCCGAAAATGTTAAAAAAGGATTCTTTGGATGTACTGGTTCTAAACAAAACATCGAAATTTTCCTAGATCAAAAAAGATTAATTTCGGCTGATTTTAATGGTGTTAAGATCATAAATGTCTATGTACCTAATGGATCTGCATTAGGATCCGATAAATTCGAATATAAAATTAATTGGTTAAGTTGTTTAGCCTCTTTTTTGGATGAGCTAGATAAAAAGGGGGAATTAATTTGTTTGATGGGTGATTTTAATGTTGCTCCATCTAACTTAGATATTCATGATCCAAAGAAATACGAAGGAGGAATAATGGCATCTGAAATAGAAAGAAGTGCACTAAAAAATGTTCTGAAAGGAAGACTAATAGATTCTTTCAGGATTTTTGAAAAAACCCCTGGACATTGGAGTTGGTGGGATTACCGTAATAATGCATATGAATTAAATAAAGGTTGGAGAATAGACCATATCTACATCAGTAAGGAACTTACGTCAAAACTTAAAAATTGTGTGATAGACAGCTCACCTAGAGAGAATTTACGCCCAAGCGATCATGCTCCCGTAATGATTGATCTTAACTTGAGTGAAATAAATGAAGATTTTATTGAGGATGAGGATAATTTTTTCGAAATATAAATGAAATAGATAATGCTTGCTTTAATTACTTAAAACGTTTGTAAATAAAGGGTTATCTTCGATAATAATAATTTGTTTTATAATTTCTTAAAAATTAATAATTTACAATCCAAACTATCGCAATAAAAATATCATAATGTAGAATTTCAATCTGATTGACAAAATTTTTACTTATTTCTAAGTTAGAACATGACTAAATTTTTTTCTAAGCTTCATTTTAATTAAACTGTGACTGAAATATTAAATTGCACCCAATCAGAAGAAATTTTTTCTGCTGCTCAAGAATTAATGCCAGGTGGAGTTAGCTCTCCAGTTAGAGCATTTAAATCTGTTGGTGGGCAACCAATAGTTTTTGATAGAGTTAAAGGCCCTTTTGCTTGGGATATTGATGGGAATAGATATATAGATTACATAGGGAGTTGGGGGCCAGCTATTTGCGGGCATGCACACCCTGAAGTCACTACAGCATTACAGGAAGCAATTGAGAAAGGTACAAGCTTCGGAGCCCCATGCGTTTTAGAGAACAAACTTGCTGAGATGGTAATTGATGCTGTCCCATCAGTAGAAATGGTTAGATTTGTTAATAGTGGAACTGAAGCCTGTATGGCTGTTTTAAGGCTAATGAGAGCATTCACGGGAAGAGATAAAGTTATTAAATTCGATGGATGTTACCATGGTCATGCAGATATGTTTTTAGTAAAAGCGGGATCAGGTGTAGCAACTTTAGGATTACCCGATTCTCCTGGGGTTCCAAGAACAACCACTGCAAACACATTGACTGCTCCTTACAATGATCTAGAAGCAGTAAAAAAATTATTTTCTGAAAATCCTGATGCCATTTCAGGGGTAATACTTGAGCCCATTGTTGGTAATGCTGGTTTTATTACGCCCGAACCTGGATTTTTAGAAGGTTTAAGAGAATTAACAACTGAGAATGGATCTTTACTAGTTTTTGATGAAGTAATGACTGGGTTCAGAATTAGCTATGGTGGAGCTCAAGAAAAATTTGGTGTTACTCCTGACTTAACCACACTTGGTAAAGTAATTGGTGGAGGCTTACCTGTAGGAGCTTATGGAGGTAAAAAAGAAATAATGTCAATGGTAGCTCCTTCTGGTCCAGTTTATCAGGCTGGTACTTTGAGCGGAAACCCACTTGCAATGACTGCTGGGATAAAAACTCTTGAGCTACTTAAACAAGAAGGTACTTACGAGAAATTAGAGGCAACAACTTCTAGATTAATTGAAGGGATAATTCAATCTGCCGAAAATAATGGTATTGCTATCAATGGTGGCAGTGTAAGCGCAATGTTTGGATTTTTCTTATGTGATGGACCAGTTAGAAACTTTGATGAAGCAAAAACAAATAATGCTGAACTTTTCGGTAAGCTGCATAGAGAGATGCTTCAAAGAGGAATTTACCTAGCTCCAAGTCCTTTTGAAGCTGGTTTCACATCTCTTGCTCATAGTGAGGAAGAAATTGATAAAACTATCGAGGCTTTTGATCAATCTTTTAATGCGATAAAAAATTAATCATTTGCTTTTATTTTATGGAGAAAATAAATAAATGATTAATTGTTATCAAAAGTTAAACATTAAATGATTATCTTCTACCACCAACTATCACCGGGGGACTCCCCCCTTCTGAACCTGGTAGGCCAGGAACAACTTGTGTACTTCCATCCCATTTATCAAGAAATAATTTGAAAAGTACTTGATCGTCTAGACTTCTATTTAGTGTCTCATATCTAAGTGCTTCTTGTTCCGCAATTTCAACTTCTGTTTTTGCTCTAAGTAATTGCTGACCGGCTATTTGCTTTTGTTCGATAGCAGCTCTATATTCTTCAGCAATCTCTAATCCAGTAAGATCTAAACTTTTAACATCTACATAATCGAATGAATTTAGTTCTTTAGCAACAGTATCGCCAACTTTTTCAGAGATTACTGCAAATTCAGTAGCTATCGTTTCTAGCTCATATTGAGAAAAAACTGATTTTAAAGCTTTTAGTAAAGATGGTTGAACAATTTTTTGATAAACATCGCTATTTCTGCTTGCAATTGTTGCAAAGATTCTTCCTGCTTCGTTAGGTTTTACTGAATACTTAACAGTTGCTGTAGCTCTAATAACTTGAAGATCCTTAGTTAGAGTTTCAAATTTTTCAGGTTGAACTTGAGTTTTTATATCAAATGGATATACAGACTGAATGAATGGCACTTTAAAGTTTAAACCAGCTCGTCGAGAGGGGCCACTTACTTTCCCCAAAGTTGTAACCACTGCAACTTGTCCAGAAGGAACAACAAAGAGAGATTGGGTGAGCAAAAGAAAGCCAGTGAAAGACAATACAATAAATAATGTTGCTGTGCCACCAGGACCTGTTGGAGTGACATTTTTAAAGGAAGTTGACATTAAATTTTTTCTTTTAATTAATCATATTTAAACAGACTAATTAGTGCATTAATAAGACATTTAATTAAAATAATTTTTTAATAATTCTAAATGAAAATGTAAATATTATTTCTTAAATATTGGATTTAAATGCTTCCAAAAGTTGCAAATAAAGTTCCTCATCTATCTCTCTAATATCATATTCAGAGGGCAAAACACCATGCTTATGTTCATGAACTGCCATCCAACAGAATTTTTCTATTTCTTCCTTCGAAAAACGAGGATAATCTTTTACTTTCTTTAATAATGATTTAATGAGAGATTCTGAATAATCTGCCA
The DNA here is from genome assembly GCA_003209425.1 of Prochlorococcus sp. AG-459-E08. Lineage (GTDB taxonomy): Bacteria > Cyanobacteriota > Cyanobacteriia > PCC-6307 > Cyanobiaceae > Prochlorococcus_A. Next base: position 16,456 of record QCRB01000014.1, on the reverse strand, counting down.
TATTTCAAAAACACTTTGAATATCTTATCTAAAATTATTAGCTTTTAGAGGAATGTTCAAAGACTCTTCCATCTCATTAACAATCTTAATTGCTAATTGAAGATCATTTTTGCTCTTACTAGAAACTCTAAGTGTTTCACCATTAATGCTGACATTAATTTTTTTTATTTGATCTCTAATGTTTTTACTAATTTTTTTAGCTATTTCTTGTTTAATTCCTTGTTTTAATAAAATTGTCTGTTTCACTTTATTGCCACTAACCATTACAATTTCACCATAATCAAAAATTTTTAAAGACAAGTCTCTTTTAATTGCCTTTTGTCTAATAATGTCATTCACTGCGTTTAAGGTAAGTTCACTATTAGTGGTTATAAAAATATTTTCTTTATCTAAATCAACGATGGTATCTGTTCCCTTCAAATCGTAACGCTGAGAAATTTCCCTTTTTACTTGATCCAAAGTATTGACTAATTCCTGTCTCTCAAAATCAGAAACTACATCAAAGGAAAAACTTTCTGCCATCGTAAATTTTTAAACGCTAATACTAATAGCATAAATCATCTTCAAATAAGGGGAAATGGATAATTTAGTCAAAGAATAACAAGCTCACCACTTTTCCCATTTCTTCCGCACATCTGCAACTATTTAGTAACGTTTCGCTATCGTGAAAGGCAAAACATATTAATTGATCGCACCTAGTGATAATTTCTTGATTGCAAAGGCTGCTTGCCAAAGGCAAGGGCAATTCATCATTTTCACTTTTTTCAACCAAATGCATAACCCTTTCAAGTTGATCCTTGATTTCGGGTATTTGTCTATCAAGGCTTTGTGGCAATAAAACAGTCAATAATGATGGATTAATATCTAAAACAGCACGAATTACCGCAGCGTTTACCCCTTGAGAACCAGATGTAAGAATATTATGTCCCTCTTCTGCTAGGGACCTTGCTATCAACTCAATCAAATGAATATCTACTACTGGAACATGTCTACTACCCAAAAAAGCAATCCTCCTTTTCCCTTTATCCTGGAGTTTTGCGAGTTCTTGAGCTAAGGTATCAACACCTTGGGTTACTGGTAGATCTAAAGAGCGACTCAAAATAAAACGGTTTCTATATTTGAAATTAGCATTTATCTGAAAAATTGCAGGAAAAATCTATCTTTTCGAGAATTCTTTTTAGATTTACATGTTCTTGAACTAACTGGACTGCATAAGAAGCTTTAATTGATTCATGTATTCTGACATGCCCAAAAGCTTGTTCAATAATTTCTACGGTAGCAAGAGTGTCTAACTCCACTTTTAAAATTGGCACCTCTAATTCCTCCGCTCTATGAATCAATTGTGATAAAGGTTCTCCTAAGCCAGTTAAAATTAGGCATTGAGTCGAAGCTTCCAAAGCTGCAAGTTGTATATCAGTTCTATCTGCTCCAGTAACTACTGCCATATTTCTTCTTCTTCTGAAAAATTCCATTGCAGAATTTACACCCATTGCACCAATACTTAATGTCTCAACAAGTAATTGATCTTTTTCAGGACAACAAATTACTTGGGCATCTAATCTTCTTACAAGCTCATCAACAGTTACACTTCTGAGAAGTGGTGATTTAGGCATTACCCCAAACACTTCAATATTCATATCTTTAAGAGAAGGCATTATTTCGTTTTTTACTTTTTCGACTTCCTGAGGCGGCACTGCATTTAATACCACTCCTGCAAAATGCTCTCCTAATTGTTTTTTTGCATCAAGTAATGCGTCTACACTTTTACAATCTTCCCATAAATTTACAATTAAGACTTTGGCATCTAAACTCTCAGCTAGTTGTGGAAGACTTAAACCATAGATCATCCCTTCATGAAGACTTCCAGCTGCTTCTAAAATATTCAATCCTTCAAAATCATCATTAACTAATTCCTCAATTTGATCAAAACCTTTCCCTGGGAGTAAGTCTTTGTTAAAAATTCTTTTTTCAGCTGATATATTATCCAATAATCCTACTGAAGAAATTAAATTCTCCTCTTCTATATTTAACGTTGATCCAATGAACTTAACATCATCATCTATTAATCCTTCATAAGACATTGATGGTAAATTAGTAAGTTCTATACATGTAGCTAGTGGTTTGCCAATACGTACTTTTTTTCCCTTTTGTAAAAGTCTTTTTGCAATTCCAATAACCAATGCAGACTTACCACTAAACGGCTCACATGAACCAATTAATAATATATCGCTCATAGTAATTAAAAATTATTTATCAATAGGTCCAAGATAATATTTTTTTCAGAACTAAACAAATATTTATTTATGAGTTTTAATCAAATAAATAAATTAATATTTTTTTAGATAAATTTATTTTAGTTATTTGGTACTTCATCAAGATCAAGCAAAATGATAAATTCCATAAATAACGGAAAAACAATTGGAATTACCGGAGCATCGGGTGCTCTTGGCAAAGAACTAACAAAATTGTTTCGCCAGAAAGGATATAAAGTGATTGGATTTACTCATAGTAAAACTGAGTCTGAAAAAAATCTTGAATCTCCTGATGAATTGATTAGGTGGGAATGTGGCAAAGAATCGATATTAAAAAGACATCTAAAAAAATTAGACATTTTAATTTTGAACCACGGCATCTATGATTTGAGTAGAGAAAATTCAAATTATGAAAACTCAATAGAAATCAATGCATTAAGCAAATTCAAATTATTAAATTTATTTGAAGAAATCGCCTTAAAAAGTGATTCATTAATAAAAAAAGAGATTTGGATAAACACATCTGAAGCAGAAATATTACCCGCCCTAAATCCATCATATGAGATTAGTAAATCCCTTATTGGTAAATTAATTTCTTTCAAGAAAAATCTTCTGAACCAAGATTCCAAAAAAAAATTAATTATTAAGAAAATTATATTAGGTCCTTTTAAATCAGAACTAAATCCTATTGGAATTATGAGCCCCAAATTTGTTTCAGAAAAGATTTATAATTCAGCAAATTCAAAACGATTTTTAGTAATAATTAGCCCAAACCCATTTACTTACCTACTTTTCCCCATGAAAGAATTTTTCAACTTTTTGTATTGTCAAATTATCTATAAATATAAATCTTAGTGGCTAGAAATCCCTATCTGTTAATATTTCAATCCCATCCTTTAAAACCACAATAGTATGCTCCCATTGTGCCGATAATTTTCCATCTTTTGTTATTACGGTCCACCTATCATTTAATGTTTTACAAAACTTACTTCCTTCATTAACAATAGGTTCAACAGCTAAAGTCATGCCTTCACGAAGGACTACATTAGGCAATTCTTTGGTCCGAAAGTTAAATACAGAGGGTTCCTCATGAAGATTTCTTCCTACTCCATGACCTGTATAATCTTCAACGACACTAAACCCATTTTTTAAGACAATATCTTCAATTGCCCCAGCAACATCGAGAAGTGTATTACCTGCCTTAATTTTCGAAAGTCCCGCATATAAGGCCTTAAATGCTACTTCACTAAGTTTATGAGCCTTTGAACTAACTTCTCCAACACAAATTGATATACAACTATCCCCATGAAAGCCATCTAAATAGGCTCCTGTATCAATCTTAACTAAGTCACCATTTTTAATTATTTTATTTTTATTTGGTATTCCGTGAACAACCTCATTATTTATACTAGAACAGATACTGGAAGGGAAACCATGATAGCCCTTAAAACTCGGCACAGCTCCAAAACTTCTTATTCTCTTTTCTGCAAAATCATCTAAATCTTTGGTACTCATTCCTGGTTTAATTAAATCATTAATTTCCTTTAAAACTGTTGCCACTATCCTGCTTGATTTTTTCATCAAATTTATTTCACGTGCAGACTTTATTTCAATTCCTCTTCTCCTCTGAATAAAAGGTACTTGATCATTAGTTTTGGAATTATTTTTATTTAATAAAAGATCTGCAAAATGTTTCATTGGAATAAATAATAGTAGTAGCTAAATATCATCAAAATAGCCATTATGGTCTTGGCTATCTTAAATCTATCAATAACAATGGGGAACAGGAATGAAATTTTTATCTAATTCTAGGCAATTTCATAAAACTTTGGCGCCTTGGGTTTTTCTTCCATTATTAATATCTTCAATTACAGGTCTTCTTTATAGGATTTCAAAAGATTTATTAGGTTACTCTAGAGAACAAGTTCATTGGTTAATGTCTCTCCATGAGGGCGAATGGCTTGGAGATAATGGTGAATTAATATACGTAATATTGAATTCCCTTGGAGTTTTATGGATGCTCATAACGGGATTTCAAATGTTTTCAAAAACAATTTCATTTACCAAAAAGGTTACTAAAGGCGAGTCAAAAGGTTAAGATATTAAACTTGTAGGACAAAAAAGATCAAAATGGCCAAAGAGAAACAAGAGAAGGAATTAGAAACCAGTATTAAAGCTGACACATCAGTTGATGAAGAAGTTGAACAAAAAGGAAAAAACATGGTTTCTGAAACTAATCAAAACTTAAGCGCATCCAATCTTATTAAGGAATTTGAGAATGACCAATTAAAAAAAGAATTGCCCGAAATTTATGTTGGGGACACTGTTAAGGTTGGAGTAAGAATTACTGAAGGTAACAAAGAAAGAGTACAACCTTATGAAGGTGTTGTTATCGCAAAAAGGCATGGAAGCATTAACCAGACTATTACAGTTAGAAGAATTTTTCAGGGAATAGGTGTTGAAAGAGTATTTATGCTACATAGTCCACAAGTTGCCTCTCTAAAAGTTGAACGTAGAGGTAAAGTAAGAAGGGCTAAGTTATTCTATCTCAGAGATAGAGTAGGAAAAGCTACTCGCGTAAAACAACGCTTTGATCGATAAAGTTGTAAATTAATCAACTTATTGGTCACAAAGACGCTTATAATCATCTAGATGCGTCGTTAGTTCAGTTGGTAGAACGCAGGTCTCCAAAACCTGATGTCGGGGGTTCAAGTCCTCCACGACGCGTTTGATCAACATCATGTAAATCATTTTTTCATAAGATGGAGTTAGATCTTCAACCCGGGGACGTAGTTAAAGTCCTCGAATCAGCAGCTTTAGGATGGGTTCGTGCAAGAGTCATCAGAGTTAAGTCTGGTGGGAGAGTTGTAGTACAAAGTGACCAAGGCAGAGAATTTACCGCTAGAGGCAACCAAGTTAGGTTGATAGAACCTGCTGGTTTTAGACCTCAAAAATAAATAGTTCTTTAAACTAAGCCAATTGTAAAACTATCTATTTCTGTAAATCCTCAAATTAATAAATCAGTTTTATTACAACACCATAAATTAAGTATTATGATCTGATAATTTTAAGAATGAAGTTCTAAATAAATTTAGAACAAAGCTCTGGGACCGTAGTTCAACTGGTTAGAGCACCGCCCTGTCACGGCGGAAGTTGCGGGTTCGAATCCCGTCGGTCCCGTTTTTTCTAAAAGAAATTTGGAAAAACGATTAAGATTAGCTCCGAGTCCAACGGGTTTATTTCATATTGGGACAGCGCGAACAGCATTATTTAACTGGTTGTATGCGAAAAAAACAGGAGGAAAGTTTCTCATCAGGATAGAAGATACAGATTTTCTTCGATCTAAATCTGAATATACAAAAAATATATTAGGAGGTTTGAAATGGCTTGGACTTGAATGGGATGAAGAACCTATAAAGCAAAGTGACCGAATCTCTATTCACAAAAGTTACATCAAAAAGCTAATTGAATGTGGAGCTGCATATAGATGCTTTGCAACAGAAAACGAAATTTCTGAATTAAGAGAAGAACAAAAAAGGAAAGGATTACCTCCAAAGCATGATAATAGGCACAGAAGTCTTTCAAAAGAAGAAATAGAAACATTTATATCCCAAGGAAGGACTTCAGTAATAAGGTTTAAGATTGATGAAAAAATTGAAATTAAGTGGGTAGATCAGATAAGAGGCGAAATCAAATGGCAAGGGAAGGACTTAGGTGGTGATTTAGTTTTATCAAGAAGGTCAAAGGGATATGAGATTGGAGATCCTTTGTATAATCTTGCAGTTGTAGTTGATGATAATTTCATGAATATTACTCATGTTGTAAGGGGTGAAGACCATATCTCAAACACGGCAAAACAAATATTAATTTATAAAGCATTAAATTTTAATTTGCCTACTTTTTCCCATACACCTCTAATACTGAATAGTGAAGGGAAAAAATTATCTAAGAGAGATTGCGTTACTTCAATCGACGAATTTAGAGATATGGGATATTTACCTGAGGCCTTATCGAACTATATGGCCTTTTTAGGTTGGTCTCCAAAATCTGCCGACAAAGAAATACTTTCGCTTCATGAGATATCCGAAATTTTTAACTTATCTGACATAAATAAAGCCGGAGCTAAATTCAGTTGGGAAAAACTCAACTGGATTAATTCTCAATATATAAAAAATATGGAATCAACAAAGTTAAGTGAGATCATTAGGAAATACTGGGATGATAATGGTTGGGTGCCGCCGTCTCAAGAATGGGCTTATAAATTAGCAATTTTGCTTAGAGACTCTATGACTCTTTTAAAAGATGCCATTGATCAATCAAAACCATTTTTCTTAATACCTACAATTCAAAAAGAGGGTCAAGATTTTCTGGAAAACAAGGATGTCAAAGCATCTCTAAAACTTATCTTAAATTATTTAACTGAGCAAAATACTATAAAACTAGATAAAGAGAAAGCTAAAGAAACAATAAACGAAATCTCAAAAATGCATGATATAAAGAAAGGGATATTAATGAAATCATTAAGAGTGGCCTTTTTTGGATCTCTCAATGGGCCAGATTTAATTCAAAGTTGGGAGCTTTTCTCAGAGATTAAAACCGATAGATCTAGAATTGAAAGATGTCTTAAATCGATCTAAATTATTTTTTTTGTTCTAATTCAAGCCTATTCGCTAGAGGTTTAGCTGAAATGCCCTGGATTCCAACTGTCATCAATATAGTAAGAAAAACTAAACCTTGGAGACGGCCAGACCCAAGGATACCAGCCTGCTCTAATCTGATAGAAAAAAGAGAAGCTACTGCCGCAGTTACAATACCTCTTGGGGCTAACCAGGCTAAAAATATTTTTTCTTTTAAGTTCAATTCTCTTCCTATTGTTGCTATCCATATAGAGATAGGGCGAACAATTACCATCAACATAAAAACGCAAACAACCCCTCCCCAACCAAGCGGACTCAATTCACCCCAAGAAACGTCAGCAGCCAAAAGAGGGAAAAGAACTGTAATTGCTAATTGAGCTAATTCACCTATTAGATTATCCAATCTCTCTTTATCTATAACTTCTCTTTTACCTACAATAAAACCTGCCGCAACAGAAGCTGGCAAGCCTGATTCTGGCAAAAAATATTCGCAAATTCCATATACAAGGAAAATAAATCCAAGGGTAACTTGAAGCTCTATACCAAATGAGGCTTCATTTTTTATTTTTTTTAAAATTTCTGATAGTAACCATCCTGTACTTAATCCGATTAAGACTCCTCCCCCTAGTCTTTGCATTAATGCTATAAATACATCGTTAATCCCACGTAGATCCCCTAAGGTCAATTCTAAAAGAAGTAATGCCAGTACTGCACCAATTGGTTCAAGCAACAAACCTTCAGCTTTTAAAACTTCCGAGAGAGGGGAAGCTAATTTTATTTGTTCCACTAATGGAGAGACAACTGTTGGTCCAGTAGCTAAAACAATGGCACTATATATGCCTGCAACTTGCCATGAGAGGCCTGCCAGCCAATGCGCAATAAAAATTCCAGCTGACAATGAAATAAAAAGTCTTACTAACGAAATTTTCAAAACAGTATTTCTTATATTCCCCTCAGGTAGTTTTAAATTTAGTCCCCCTTCAAATAGAACCAAGCAGACTAAAAGCCCAACAATAGTTTCAAGCCCTTGTCCAAGATCTAATGGTTCAACCAGTCCTAAGCCTGATCTTCCTATAAGTAATCCAGAAAGCAATAAAATAACGACACTTGGGAATCCCGTTAAAGAAGAAAATAATCGAGCACAAGCACCTGCAAATACAGTTATTCCCCAAAGTAATCCAAGCCTTTCAGGCGTCATAAAAAATTATATACAGTAGAATTATTTATTATTTTGATTAAATCAACAATCTTATCTGAAGTCCAACAATTACAATACTTTTTAATTTAATTAATCAGCTGAACAAGAGTAATTCTTAATTAAATCTTTTAAAAATACTTTTAAGTCAGATAAATTTTATTTCTATTAAGAAAATTGGCTTATTAAAGCAATAATTATAAAAATAATTCCTATTCCTACAGTTGCCATCCTTCCATTCCATATTTCAGCTTGAGGGGTAAAACCTCTTTTCCATAAATTCAGTTCCTTTTTATCAACGAAGTTTTTTGTTTCTTTAATCTCGATTTTAGATTGTTTGTTCATTGAAGTTAAAAGGGGGGGGTTTCTTCATAAAGAGTATTTGCTTGTTCAATTGATAGTCTTCCTGCGACACCTAATTTGAGGGAACTAAAATGATCCTTAAATTTGATCCTGAACAACGCCGCCGCTCCAATCATTGCCGCATTATCTGTACAAAGATTAAGTGGGGCTAAATGAACTTTAATAGATTTTTTACTGGCTTCACTTATAATCATTTTTCTTAATGTATTGTTAGCAGCCACCCCTCCAACTACAACAACATTATCCAAGCTATGATCTTCTGCACATTTTATTGTTCTCTCTACCAATACCTCTGCCACTACTCTCTCAAAACTTGCAGCAATATCAGGAATTGGAATGGTCTTCCCATCCAAATTAATTCTCTCAACTAATCTTAATACAGCAGTTTTTAGACCACTAAAAGAGAAATCATATTTAAGAAATCCACCTTTTTTATCAGAAATCCTACATTTTGGTAAATTAAATTTCATTGGATCCCCATTTTTAGCAATCTTTTCAATTGCCGGTCCTCCTGGATAACTCAGACCTAATAGTCTTCCAACTTTATCAAAGGCCTCTCCAGCAGCATCATCAAAACTTTTCCCCAGTCTCTGCATTCCTCTTCTATCATCAACCTTTATCAATTCAGTATGTCCGCCGCTAACAAGTAATGTAAGAAAAGATTTCTTTGGATAGTTTTCTGTAAATAGAATTGAAGACAAATGTCCCTCCAAATGATGAATTCCCAAAAATGGCTTTGAATGTAACATACAAAGTGATCTTGCAGTTATGGAGCCAACTCGTAAACAACCAACTAATCCAGGGGCTACAGTTGACGCAATATAATCAACTTCCTCAATTTTGATCTTTGATTCTTCTAAAGCTTTATCTAAAACAAAAGGTAATAACTCTAAGTGCTTTCTGGCTGCAAGTTCAGGAACAACTCCTCCCCATTTTGAATGATCTTCAATTTGAGATGCAATTATATTTGAATGTATTTTGAAAGTATCGCCAATATTAGAAACTATTGAGACAGATGTCTCATCACAACTTGTTTCAATAGCTAAAACTTTATGCATTTTTGATTCAACTTGTTCTATTTTAATATTAATTTCTTACTTAACACATTATAAGGAATTAAAGATTGCAACTTATGAAATTCTTTTTTTCAATCATAACCTCAGTTTTTCTGTTCCTAGGAATTACTCCAATTGCTCTAGCTGCTAATGGGCCTGCCTTAAACGCAGACAGAGCTAGCACAGAATTTACTGCTTCAGCCCTCACAAAATGTTCTGAAAATCCTAAATTTATTGAGAGAGCAAGTTCCGCAACCACTCAAAAAGACATTGCAAGATTTGAAAGATACGGAAAAGCATCATGCGGAGATGATGGCCTTCCACATTTAATTATTGGACCACCACTTGAGCCATGGGGCGCACTTTTAAATAGAGGTCATGAAGGAGATTTACTTATTCCAGGAGTATTGTTCATTTACATTGCTGGGATTATAGGATGGTCCGGAAGAGAGTATCTGATTGAATCAAAAAAGACTAAGAATCCAGCAGATCTAGAGATCATTATTGACCTAGACTTAGCCAGAAAATGTCTTATAAAAGGAGCGCAATGGCCTCTTCTTGCCAATAAACAAGGTAGGAATGGAGATTTAAGAGAGAAAGATAACAATATTACACTTAATGGTCCTCGCTAAACATCCTTAAAAAATTTTTTATAAAACAAATGTTCAAAATTTTAAACACAAAATTTGTCAGATCTGCTCCTGTAGTAGCAGCAATTTGGCTAAGCCTTACAGCTGGAATAATTATTGAATTTAATAGATTTTTTCCAGATTTATTATTCCATCCAATGAGCTGAAAAAAACAGAGAATAATCAAATTTTTATTAACTTGATTATTCTTTTTGCAGTTTCATCGACTTTGTGATTTGTTATTGCAAAATCAAATTGATTTGATACTGAAATCTCATAATTAGCCCTTGAGAGTCTTTTTTTAATTGCCTCTTCTTTTTCCGTACCTCTATTTCTTATCCTTCTCTCTAACTCCTCTTTATCAGGAGGAAGTAAAAATATTGATAGTGAATTAGGAAACTTATTTTTTATTTGCCTTGCACCCTCTACTTCAATTTCAAGTAGTACAGTAAATCCTTTTTTGATTTTCTGATTAACAGAAGACAAAGGCGTTCCGTAGTAGTTCCCAGCGAATTGAGCCCATTCGAGGAAAAGGTTTTGGTCAATCATTTCTTTAAACTTTTCTTGATTTAAAAAGTAGTAATTTTCTCCGTCCTTCTCTCCCTCTCTAGGTTCTCTAGTAGTTGCAGATATTGAAAGCCAAAAATTTTTTTCTTTACCTAATATTTCTTTGACAACTGTTCCTTTACCAACCCCGCTGGGTCCGGTAAGGATAATTAGTTTTTTTTGATTTTTCATATTAAATTTTTTACAGTAAGATAAAAATCTTGTGAATTAAAAAGGAATAATGCAAAAAGGTGTCCCACAGATAATGGATATTACATCTATAAGATCTGTCTTGCATTATTTGAGAAAGAACATTTTACCCACAAAGTTTGAAACTGCCCAACAACCAGATCCTAATACAGTTCAATTATGTTTCAAAGGAGTTGATTCTCAAACATGGTTAGAAGTTTCATGGAATGGAGACTCGCCTAGAATACTAAAGATAAAAAAACCAGAAAAGATTGGGCGAGAAAGCACACTTTCTAAACAAATAAGATATGGATTAAAGTATATGGCTTTAATTTCGATTCATCAAGATGATTTCGAGAGAGTTATAAAATTTGGTTTTGCAAAAAAACCTGGAGATGAAATTAGTAAATGTTTAATTTTTGAGTTGATGGGAAAACATAGTAATATTTTTTATTTGGATAATAAACTTAAAATAATTGCAGTTGGCAAACAAATTAAATCAACTCAATCTAGTTTTAGAACAATTTCAACAGGATCAATTTATTCTGGTCCTCCAGTGAATCTCAAAAAAAAACCTAGAGAAGATGAGTCTTTTCAATCATGGAAAGACTCAATTTCAATAGTACCTGAGTCTTTGAAATACTGTTTAATAAATACCTATCAAGGAGTAAGCCCTATCCTCACAAAACAATTAGAGGTTGTTAGTAAAACTGGTAATTCGGAAATAATGGGAAAAAATATCGATTTCATTGGCGATTCAGATTTAAAGGAGATTTTTAAAAATTGGAAGATTTGGATAAATAGGTTTAAAAACAATAACTTTAACTTTTCTATATTCAATAAAGATTTTTATTGCGTTTGGTTTTTCGATAAAGAAATTAATTGCGAAAAAAAAATAGATTTATGCACCGGTATAGAGAATTATTATGATTATCATCTGAAGCAAAAAAAACTTGAATTGTTGGGAAAGAAAATTGAAGGGATAATTTTTAAACAGATCAATATTGAGAAAAAGAATTTAAATATTCAATATGATCTTCTGACAAAATCCGAAAACTACGAGTTATATAAAGAAAAAGCTGATAGTATATTCTCTTCAAATGAAATTAAAAAACGAGATATTATTAAAGGACAAAAACTATATAAAAAGTCAAAAAAACTTAAGAGATCTAGAGAATTAATAAAAGAGAGATTAAGTATTTACAAAACAAATATAGAAAGATTAGATGAATTCACTACGCTTCTAGAAAATTTAAATTCACTAAATCATGAAAAACTTTTTATGCGAATCAAACTATTAGAAGAAATTATGGAAGAAATTTGTAACGAGTTTAATATTTATATCAAGAGGCAAAGAGAAGATAAGAAGAGTACATATGAGATAGAATCTTCACCAATTCAAGTTAATACTCCCACAGGATTAAAGCTTCAGGTAGGAAGAAATATGAGGCAAAATGACTTAATAAGCTTTAAGTTCTCAAAAAAAGGCGATTTATGGTTTCATGCGCAGGAATCACCAGGCAGTCATGTAGTTTTGAAGTCTTCATCTCAAGAAGCATCTGAGCAAGATCTTCAAATAGCTGCAGATTTAGCTGCTTTATTTAGTAAGGCAAAAAGAAACATTAAAGTTCCAATTAATTTAGTAAAGATTAAAGATTTGCAAAAAATCAAAAAAGGAGGACCGGGTTGCGTTTCCTTTAAAAATGGAGAAATTATTTGGGGAAATCCTACAAGAGGAGAAGATTACATTAAAAAAAATCTTAAAACAGTTATTTAGTTTATAATAAAAAAAATTTTTAAATCTAAATGTTTGATTTTCTTTTGGGCACTCATGAATTTTTAGGAAATCATAGTTTTCCAGAATTTATTGTTGGATATCTATTTGGTGCTGCATTAATAATTGGAGCCCCTACTGTTTTCTTACTACTTGCCTTCGTAAGCGCTTTAATGAAAACTAATGGGAAAATGGGTGGGTATAGAGAATATGAAACGTATGGTGAATCATCCCTAAATGATGCTCCTCCTTTCTTATTACCAGATCCAACTAATCCTAAATTAAGCAAATAATTTAATTTATCGAAAAATAAATTGGACTTTGACAATAGTAGTTTAAAAACTTTTTCTTACAAAATCTTTATCAAATAATAATGAGAAGTACTGGTCAAAGTGAAAATAAATCAGATTCAATGACTTTTAGTGATCATTTAGAGGAGCTACGTCAAAGGATACTAAACTCTATTTACTCAATACTCATTTCAATATTCTTTAGTTTTCTCATCATAAAGCCATTAATATCTTTTTTAGAAATTCCAGCTGGTGATATTCATTTACTACAACTTGCTCCAGGTGAGTTTTTATTTGTCGCTATTAAAGTTGCAGGTTACAGCGGATTAATAGTTTCTATACCTTATATTTTTTATCAAATAATATTATTTATTTCTCCTGGTTTAACAAAACAAGAAAAAAGCCTTATATTGCCAGCAGTTTTTGGTTCAGGTCTTCTGTTTTTTTTAGGATTAATTTTTTCCTGGTGGATATTAGTCCCTGCAGCAATAAATTTCTTCATTAGTTTCGGTGCTGATATTGTTGAACCAACTTGGTCTATAGAAAGATATTTTGATTTTGTTCTTTTATTAATGTCTAGCACTGCAATAGCTTTTCAATTACCAGTATTACAATTTATTCTTGGTTCTCTTGGAATAATTACAACAGAAAAAATGATTTCTAATTGGAAGATCGTTGTAATTTCCTCCGCTATATTATCTGCAGTGATTACCCCTTCAACAGACCCATTGACTATGTCATTATTGTCTATATCGATTGTGTTTTTATTTTTTGTGGGTACTGGATTAACTTACTTATCAGAAAATCTTAAGTCAAAAACTCTTTCATCTTCTCATTAAGATTTAATTGCAAGCTAACAGCTCTACCTAACCTTGGCTTAGCATTAACTTTTTTTAGCCATTCCCTTACTTCTTCAGAATATCCACATCTATTTAAAATCTCGATTTTATCAGCTATATATTTTTTATATTCATCTTCACTTAAAGGGAATGATTCCTGTCCAAGATATCCCCACATCATTTGAAAATACACAAATTTTCCTCTTCTAAAGAGTCTAAAATCATATTTTTTCCCCCAGCGATGAATCAAATAATGTATCACTTCATCTACTAGCAATGGCTTCATTTAAATTAATTAATTAAGACTTCCTAAACTTTTACTTTAAATTATTAAAAGTCCTATCTATTTGCAACAGAAATTGAACAAATTGATTCATAATAACTAATAAATAACAGAACCAAGTAGCGAATGACTCAATTAAGTTCCAATGATGTCCCTTCAATGGGTCGAAGGCAATTTATGAATCTTCTTACATTTGGTACTGCAACAGGTGTAGCGTTAGGAGCCCTTTACCCTGTAGCGAATTATTTCATGCCTTTAAGAGCAGGCGGTGGTGGAGGTGGAACTTCTGCTAAAGATGAATTAGGGAATCCAATAACTAAGACAGGTTGGTTAGCTACCCATCAAGCAGGAGACAGAAGTCTAGTGCAGGGTCTAAAGGGAGATCCAACTTATTTAATAGTTAATGAGAGTGGGGAAATAGGAGAATTTGGTTTAAATGCAATTTGTACTCATTTAGGTTGCGTTGTCCCATGGGATAGTGGTGCTAATAAATTCATATGTCCTTGTCATGGCAGTCAGTACGATACTAATGGGAAAGTAGTCAGAGGGCCTGCTCCTTTATCTTTAGCCCTAGCGCATGTCGATATTGAAGATGATGCAGTACTCGTCAAACAATGGTCAGAAACTGACTTTAGAACTAGTGAAAATCCATGGTGGGCATAAAAAAAATGAAAGGTCTTCAAAATCAAATCATGAAAAAAACAAGTTTATTTATCTGTACTCTGCTTTTCATTTCGAGCATTATATTTTATCCAAAGATTACTTTTGCTTATCCATTTTGGGCTCAGCAAAACTATGAATCCCCAAGAGAAGCCACAGGAAAGATAGTCTGTGCAAATTGTCATCTAGCTCAGATGCCCACAATTGCAGAGGTTCCACAATCTGTTGGAGCAGACAGTGTTTTCAAAGCTGTAGTCAAAATACCCTACAAAAATGACTTAAAAGAGATCGGTGCCGATGGTTCTGAAGTCCCATTACAAGTTGGTGCTGTTGTAATGCTACCTGATGGCTTTAAACTTGCGCCACAAGAAAGATGGACAGAAGAAATTAAAGAGGAGACGGAAGGGGTTTATTTCACTAATTACAGTGAAGAGAAAGATAATATCATCATTGTAGGACCGTTACCTGGCGATACTAATAAAGAAATAGTTTTCCCTGTACTTTCCCCTGATCCATCCACTAATAAAGAGTATCACTATGGGAAATACTCCTTACATATTGGAGGCAATAGAGGTAGAGGTCAGGTATACCCAACTGGAGACAAAAGCAACAATGTAGTTTTCACTTCTTCCTCCTCAGGAACTATAAATTCAATAGAAACTATTGAAGATGGTAGCTATAAGGTCAATATAGAAAATGATAATGGTGATATAACTACTGAAGCAGTGCCTGTTGGTCCTCAACTTATCGTAAAAGCACAAGACAAAATTAATGCAGGCGACCCTCTTACTAATGATCCCAACGTTGGCGGCTTTGGACAATTAGATGCTGAGGTTGTTCTTCAGAGCCCTTATAGAGTTATTGGATTGATTGCATTCTTCATTGGTGTAGGCTTAACACAAATACTTTTAGTATTAAAGAAAAAACAAGTAGAAAAAGTGCAAGCAGCAGAGGGAATCTAACTTTCTTTAAATGCTTATACTTGAAGCTTTTATACAATCTCCAGGAGAAACTTTTTTAAATTTAGGATTTATAACTATTAGATGGTATGGACTGCTTATTTCGGTTTCAGTTTTAATAGGCCTATTTGTCTCTAAGAAACTAGCAAAGGCAAGAAATATTAACCCAGAGTACGTAAGTGAAATACTTCCATCATTAATAATCTCTTCAATAATTGGAGCTAGAGCTTATTACGTAATTTTTGAGTGGAGGCAATATAGCGGAGAGAACTTTTTTACTTCTTTTGAAATATTCAATAACATCATTCAAATCCCTTCTTTTCTTGCAGTTTGGGAAGGAGGCATAGCAATCCATGGAGGTCTAATTGGAGGATTAATATCTATTATCTATTTCTGCAAGTCGAAAAAAATTAATTTAAAAACTTTTATAGATATCCTAGTACCCTCTATTATTCTTGGACAATCAATAGGAAGGTGGGGGAATTTTTTCAATAATGAAGCCTTTGGAGTTCCTACAAATTTGCCTTGGAAATTATTTATACCTATCCAAAATAGGCCTCTAGAATTTCTTAATTATGAATTTTTTCATCCTACATTTCTCTATGAGTCATTGTGGAATGTTTTAATTTTCATCGTCCTTATTATTACCTTTAATAAACAAAATAAAACAGATTTTTTCAGGCCTGGCTTTATTAGCTGTCTTTATTTAATAAGTTATAGCTTTGGAAGATTCTGGATTGAAGGTTTAAGAACTGACCCACTATGTATTGGTGGGCTTCCGCCTT
>QCRB01000013.1 GCA_003209425.1 Prochlorococcus sp. AG-459-E08 | reverse complement strand
GAACTTCCCCAAGTGCTCCGTTTCTTCCTACGCTTTGATGACCAAGGTGAGGTGGCCTAACCCCATGCAATTTGAGCAAGAATACTTCTGGATCTCCAAGCCCTCTTGCTGAGGTTATAAAAGTTTTAAAGCCCTTGGCCCTCATTCTCCTCAAAAGACGAGTTTCATAACCTCCTTCAAGAGGAGCAAAGATCGCAAGACATTTGTTAGTTTTTAAATCGTTATGAAACTTTTTCCCTGTCAGAAGTAATGGCATAAAAATTTCCCTTTATTTTATTTTATTTTATTTTATGGTACTTGATGATGTACAATAATTAATCAGTGAATTTTTAAGCTCGCAAGCTAGCCGAGCCTCTACAAATTTCACATTTTTAGCGTTTCGTTAAAAAATCCAGGTGGGTTTATCCCAAGAGAAACTATCTATTTTTCAGACAAGTCTCAACCTTTTTAATTGTTTTTTTTATTAACTTCACCTTATAACTGAAGGTTTAGATAATCGGAAAATCATTACGAGCTAGCCTATTTAGTCTTATGTCTATAGGAATTTTAGGAAAGAAATTGGGAATGTCCCAACTTTTCGACAACAAAGGTAATGCGGTACCAGTTACTCTCATTGAAGCTGGTCCATGCCGAGTCACACAATTAAAAACTACAGCTTTGGATGGTTATACTGCCGTTCAGATAGGTTATGGCTTGTCCAAAGAGAAGCATATTAGTAAACCTGAAAAAGGACATTTGTTGAAATCAGGTGAAGAACTTTTAAAGCATTTGAAAGAATATAGAGTTGAAGAAACATCATCTTATGAAATTGGTAATCAAATAACTGTAAAAAACTTCGAGGTTGGCCAGAAAGTTGATATCAGTGGCAAATCTATGGGTAGAGGTTTTGCTGGTTACCAGAAAAGACATGGTTTTAGCAGAGGTCCTATGAGTCATGGTTCAAAAAATCATAGAGCTCCAGGATCTACAGGAGCAGGAACAACCCCAGGCAGAATTTATCCAGGGAAAAGAATGGCAGGAAGATATGGAGGAAAACAGATAACTACCAAAGGTTTGTTAGTTCTAAAAATTGATGATCAGAAAAATTTGCTCGTAGTTAAGGGTTCTGTCCCAGGCAAGCCTGGTTCAATTGTCAACATTAAGCCAAACAATGTTGTAGGTAAAAAAGGAGGTGAAAAATCATGACAACACTTGAAACTCTTAAGTGGGATGGTAAAAAATCAGGAAAGGTTAATCTTGATTTAGCAGTTGCTAAAGAAACTTCTTCGTCAGATTTAATGCATAGAGCAGTGCTTAGGCAATTAGCAAACAAAAGGCAAGGAACTGCATCAACTTTGACAAGATCTGAAGTACGAGGTGGTGGTAGAAAGCCATACAAACAGAAAGGTACAGGAAGAGCTCGTCAAGGATCAATTAGAACGCCTTTGAGACCTGGTGGTGGAATCATATTTGGACCGAAGCCACGTTCTTATAATCTTGATATGAATCGTAAGGAACGTAGGTTAGCTCTTAGAACTGCACTTATGTCAAGAGTATCTGATATGAAGGCCGTTGAAGATTTTGGATCTACTTTAAAGCAACCTAAAACAAGTGATATCGTCAATGGCCTTGCTCGATTAGGTATACAAAAAACTGAAAAAGTTTTGGTTATTCTTGATAGTCCGTCAGATGTTATAAAAAAATCCATTAATAATATTGAAAAAGTAAAATTAATTGCCGCCGATCAATTAAATGTATTTGATATTCTCAATGCTAATAAATTGGTCATAGGGCAATCAGCGATAGATAAAATTCAGGAGGTTTATGCATCATGAGTAAATTATTCGATTCTCGTTTAGCCGATGTAATAAGAAAGCCAGTTATTACTGAGAAAGCTACAAATGCGCTAGATCTTAACCAATATACTTTTGAAGTAGATCATAGAGCGGCAAAACCACAAATAAAGGCAGCTGTTGAAGCCTTATTCAGTGTTAAAGTCATAGGAGTTAACACTATGAATCCTCCCAGGAGAACAAGAAGAGTCGGGAAATTTTCCGGTAAACGTTCTCAGGTCAAGAAGGCAATTGTGCGTCTTGCTGAAGGAGACAAAATCCAACTATTTCCAGAATCTTAAGGAGTTTTAATCATGGCAATCCGTAAATTTAAACCTTATACACCTGGTACTAGGCAGAGAGTAGTTACTGACTTTAGTGAAATAACAAGTGCAAAACCCGAAAGATCACTAATAGTTTCAAAACATAGAGTTAAAGGCAGGAATAATCGTGGAGTTATCACTTGTCGTCATCGTGGAGGAGGTCACAAAAGGCAATATAGATTAGTTGACTTTAGAAGAGATAAAAGAAATATCAACGCAAAAGTTGCAGCTATTCACTACGATCCTCATAGAAATGCAAGGCTGGCACTTTTATTCTACGAAGATGGGGAAAAAAGATATATTATCGCTCCAGCAGGAGTAAAAGTTGGACAAAATGTCATATCTGGAGAAAGTGTTCCAATTGAAGATGGCAATGCAATGCCACTTTCTGTTATGCCATTAGGATCTAGTGTTCATTGTGTTGAGTTATATGCAGGTAGGGGTGCTCAGATGGTTAGATCTGCAGGAGCTAGTGCTCAAGTTATGGCAAAAGAGGGAGATTATGTTGCTTTAAAACTCCCATCTACCGAGGTAAGGCTTGTAAGAAAAGAATGCTACGCAACTCTTGGTGAAGTTGGTAATTCTGAAATAAGAAATACTAGCTTAGGTAAAGCAGGAAGAAGAAGATGGCTTGGAAGAAGGCCTCAAGTAAGAGGTAGTGTAATGAACCCATGTGATCATCCACATGGAGGAGGAGAGGGAAAAGCACCAATTGGTAGAGCAGGACCTGTTACTCCATGGGGTAAACCAGCTCTTGGATTAAAGACACGTAAAAAGAACAAACCAAGCAATAAATTAGTTGTTCGAAGACGCCGTCGCGTTTCTAAGAGGAGTAGAGGAGGAAGAGACTCTTGATTACTTCATTTATTATTTCAATTTCTATTACATAATCATGGGACGTTCACTAAAAAAAGGACCTTTTATAGCAGATAGCCTGCTCAAGAAGGTAGAAAAACAAAATACTGATAATGACAAGTCTGTTATCAAAACTTGGTCGAGATCCTCTACGATTTTACCTTTAATGATTGGTCACACAATCGCCGTACATAATGGCAAGACTCACATTCCAGTATTTATTACTGAGCAAATGATTGGTCATAAACTTGGTGAATTTGCTCCTACACGCACTTACCGAGGTCATATAAGAGATAAGAAAGGAGCAAAATCATGACAAAAACACCTGAAACAACAAAAACAGCAATTGCTCATGGTAATTACGTACGCGGATCAGCCTCTAAGGTGAGAAGAGTTTTGGATCAGATAAGGGGTAGGTCTTATAGAGATGCATTGATTATGTTGGAATTTATGCCTTACAGATCTACAGACCCCATCACTAAAGTTCTAAGATCTGCGGTTGCTAATGCAGAACATAATCTTGGAATGGATCCATCCACCTTAGTTATTTCCGCTGCATGGGCCAATAGTGGTCCAGTAATGAAAAGGTATAGGCCCAGAGCTCAAGGTCGAGCTTTTTCAATTAAAAAACAGACTTGCCACATCAGTATTTCTGTTGAATCTGTTCCTATTCAAACTAATGCGGAGGTACAAAACTAATGGGACATAAAATACATCCTTCTGGACTAAGATTAGGAATTACACAAGAGCATCGCTCTAAGTGGTTTGCTACTTCTAAAACATATCCAATTCTTCTCCAAGAAGATTTTAAAATTCGTACCTTCATACAAAAAAAATATGGAGCAGCAGGAATTAGCGATGTTTTAATAGCTAGAAAAGCTGACCAACTGGAGCTTGAATTAAAAACAGCAAGACCAGGAGTTATAGTTGGAAGACAAGGAAGTGGGATTGAAGAATTAAGATCTGGCATTCAAAAAACTATAGGGGATAGAACAAGGCAAGTTAGAATAAACGTTGTAGAAGTTGAACGCGTAGATGCTGATGCCTTTTTACTAGCTGAATATATTGCGCAACAACTTGAAAAAAGAGTCGCCTTTAGAAGAACTATAAGGATGGCCCTACAAAGGGCTCAAAGGGCTGGAGTCTTAGGTCTTAAAATTCAAGTAGGGGGAAGGTTGAATGGTGCTGAAATAGCAAGAACTGAATGGACTAGAGAAGGTAGAGTCCCATTACATACATTGAGAGCTGAAATTGACTATGCAACACGTGAAGCTAATACAACTTACGGTGTTCTAGGCATTAAAGTTTGGGTTTTCAAAGGTGAAGTTCTCCCTAAAGAAGAACAAACTACCCCTATGGGTGCGAGCCTTAAAAGGAAAGCTAGTAGAAGACCTCAGCAATTTGAGGATCGTTCAAATGAGAATTCATAGGAGGTATAAAAATGCTTAGTCCAAAACGTACTAAATTCCGTAAACAACATAGAGGCAGAATGAGGGGTGTAGCCTCAAAAGGTAATACTATTGCATTCGGTCAATTTGCTCTCCAAGCGCAAGATTGTGGCTGGGTAACTGCACGACAGATTGAAGCAAGCAGAAGAGCTATGACCAGATATATCAAACGTGGTGGTCAAATTTGGATAAGAATATTTCCTGATAAACCTGTAACTATGAGACCTGCCGAAACCAGAATGGGCTCTGGTAAAGGTAATCCAGAGTTTTGGGTCGCAGTTGTAAAACCTGGAAGAATACTTTTTGAAATGGGTGGTGAGGATATCACTGAGGAAACTGCAAAGGAAGCTATGCGTCTGGCTCAATACAAACTTCCTGTGAAAACTAAATTTATCTCCATTGATAAAAATATAGAAAACTCCTCCCAAGAAAATACAAAAAATATTAAAAAATCTCAAGAGGAGGTTAAACAATGAAAAACTCAGAGTCACTTAAGGAATTTAAAAAATTAAATTCCGAACAAATTACTGAAAAGATTGACCAACTACGAAAAGATCTTTTTGACTTGAGATTCAAGCAAGCTACAAGACAGCTCAATGAAACTCATAAATTTAAAATTATCAAGAAACAAGTTGCGCAATTACTCACTCTCAGTAAGAGTCAATCTGCTTCTAAAACAACTTCTGATTAATTATTAGTTATGGCACTTAAAGAAAGAATTGGTACTGTTGTCAGCGACAAAATGGACAAAACAGTTGTTGTTGCTGTTATTAACAGATATCCACATCCCACTTATAAAAAAATTGTAAGTAGAACTACACGATATAAGGCGCATGATCCAGAAAATACATGTGTTTTAGGTGATCGAGTAAAAATTAGAGAAACTAGACCGCTCAGTGCTCATAAAAGATGGGCAATAGAAGAGATTCTCAATAAAACAAGTCAGGCTAAGGAGGTAAAAAAATGATTCAACAAGAAACTTATTTAACAGTTGCAGATAATAGCGGAGCAAAAAGACTCCAATGTATTAGGGTTTTAGGTTCTAATAGAAGGTATGCGCATGTAGGAGATGTAATCGTAGCAACTGTAAAAGATGCTCTTCCTAACATGGGAGTTAAGAAATCTGAAGTTGTTAAAGCTGTTATCGTCAGAACTAAAGCAACATTAAGAAGAAATACTGGTAATTCAATCAGATTTGATGACAATGCGGCAGTATTGATTAATGAAGATAAGAATCCAAAAGGTACGAGAGTTTTTGGTCCTGTAGCGAGAGAACTGCGGGATAAAAATTATACAAAGATTGTTTCTCTTGCTCCGGAGGTGATTTAAATGTTGGATTCATTAAAGCAAAAGAAAAATTTCCAGAGAATAAAAATGAGAATCAAAACTGGAGATTTGGTAAAAGTAATTAATGGAAAGGAAAAAGGGAAAACTGGTGAGGTTTTAAAAACTATCCCTCTTGAAAATAGAGTAGTTGTAAAGGGAATTAACCTTAGGACTAAACATGTAAAACCAACTCAGGAAGGCGAAACTGGAAGAATACTTACAGAAGAAGCATCTTTACATGCATCAAATGTAATGTTCTTTTCAAAGGATAAAAATCTTACAAGTAAGATTGAATACTTTATTGATAAAGAGGGGGTTAAGAAAAGAAGATTGAAGAAAACTGGTGAAGTAATTGATTAATTTTTCATCAGAAACCAGATTTCAACTTTTTCTAATTTATCAATTCTGACAAAGACCAGAATTAACAAAAAATTATGACTCTAAAAAATCGCTACAAAGAATCAATAAGACCAAAACTTTTAAAGGACCTTGGTCTTAAAAATATTCATCAAGTACCTAAAGTTGTCAAAGTCAACGTTAACAGAGGTCTTGGTGAGGCAGCTTCAAATTCGAAAGCTCTAGAAGCCTCTTTAAACGAAATGGCAACAATTACAGGACAAAAGGCCCTAGTAACTAGGGCTAAAAAAGCTATCGCGGGTTTTAAAATTCGTGAGGGCATGCCGATTGGTTGTACTGTTACTTTGAGAGGAGACAGGATGTATTCCTTTTTGGAGAGATTTATAAATCTAGCTTTACCAAGAATAAGAGACTTCAGAGGAGTTAATCCAAAAAGTTTCGATGGGAGAGGGAATTATACCGTTGGAGTGAAAGAGCAATTGATTTTTCCTGAAATCTCTTTTGATAAAATAGATTCAATAAGAGGTATGGATATAACTATTGTCACTAGTGCAAAATCAGATCAAGAAGGTAAAGCTCTTTTGCAGGAGTTAGGAATGCCTTTTAGTAAGAATTAAATTAAAACTATGTCAAATCACGATCCTATTTCAGATATGCTTACTCGAATTAGAAACGCGAGTCAGAAAAAGCATACAACCACAACAATCCCAGGTTCAAAAATGTCCTTAAGTATCGCCAAAGTGCTTCAAAAAGAGGGATTCATTTCTGATATTAATGAGGAAGGTGAAGGTTATAAATCACAAATAATACTCGGTCTCAAATATAGTGGTAAAAACAAATTTCCTACTATCCGATCTATGCAAAGAGTTAGTAAACCTGGTTTGAGAATATATAAAAATACTAGAGGTTTACCAAAAGTTCTTGGAGGTCTTGGAGTTGCCATAATTTCAACTTCTAAAGGCGTTATGAGTGATCGCGATGCTAGAAAGCAAGGCATTGGAGGCGAAGTCCTCTGCTATGTTTATTAAGGAGAATTAATCATGTCAAGAATCGGAAAAACACCAGTACTTATTCCAGAGAAAGTTACAGTTGATTTTGATGGATTAACCGTTACAGTGAAAGGCCCAAAGGGTGAGTTAAAACGTCTCATGCCTGAGGGAGTTAGTTTTGATAAGAAAGATAATACTGTTGTCGTAAGTCCTACTACAACCAAAATATATTCAAGACAGAGACATGGTTTATGTAGAGCCTTAATTGCAAATATGGTTGAAGGGGTTACTCAAGGTTTTTCAAAGAAACTAGAAATTGTTGGCGTTGGATCAAGAGCGCAAGTAAAAGGTAAAAATCTAGTTGTAAGTGCAGGATATAGTCATCCTGTAGAAATGACCCCCCCTGATGGTATAACATACAAAGTTGAGAGTAATACAAACGTTACCGTATCTGGAATTGATAAGGAAATTGTTGGCAATGAAGCAGCAAAAATCAGATCAATTAGACCTCCAGAGCCATATAAAGGAAAAGGAATTAAATACCATGATGAGAGAATTCTCAGAAAAGCTGGTAAATCTGGCAAAAAATAATTCGAATTAAAAAAATGACCAAACTTTCCAGGAAATTACAAACCCAAAAAAGACATAGAAGATTAAGGCGATTCTTAATTGGAGATTCAACGCGTCCAAGATTATCTGTTTTTCGCTCTAATAACCATATTTATGCCCAGGTCATAGATGATAGCGCTCAAACAACTATTTGCGCAGCTTCAACTGTTGATAAGGAACTGAGAGAAAAATCTGAGAAATTATCTGCTGATTGTAATTCTTCTTCCATTGTTGGAAAATTATTAGCTAAGAGAGCGATAAAAAAAGGTATTAAGCAAGTAATTTTTGACCGTGGAGGTAACTTATATCACGGTAGAGTAAAGGCACTTGCAGACGCTGCTCGTGAAGCTGGCCTAGAATTCTAACTCTTAATTTTTTACTATGACTGACACTCCAACAAAACAAGAAATTCAATCCAAGAACGATAACGTTCCTGGAGCTATGCCCGTAGAACAAAAAAAGAATAATCGTAATGATCGAAAAAGAAATAGAAGAGGTGATTCAAAAAATCTTGAGAGAGATTCTGATTGGCAAGAAAGAGTTGTTCAAATTCGACGTGTTTCTAAGACTGTTAAGGGTGGAAAAAAAATGAGTTTTAGAGCAATTGTTGTAGTAGGTAATGAGAAAGGTCAAGTTGGAGTTGGAGTTGGTAAAGCAGGGGATGTCATTGGGGCTGTGAGAAAGGGAGTTTCAGATGGTAAAAAGAATCTTGTTAGGGTTCCTTTAACCCCAAATAATTCAATACCGACTTTATCTATAGGTCGAGATGGTGCTGCTAATGTACTAATTAGACCAGCTGCTCCAGGTACAGGTGTAATTGCTGGTGGTTCAATAAGAACAGTTTTAGAATTAGCGGGTATAAAAAATGTCTTAGCAAAAAGATTGGGTAGTAAAACACCTTTAAATAACGCAAGAGCTGCTATGGTAGCTCTTTCTCAATTAAGAACACACAAATCTGCCTCAAGGGAGAGAGGCATCTCACTTGAACAGCTCTATTCTTAAAATTATGACTTCAACATTAAATACACTTAAATCAAACTCTGGCTCGAGAAAGAAAAAACTAAGAAAGGGCAGAGGAATTGCAGCCGGTCAGGGTGCATCATGTGGTTTTGGAATGAGAGGACAAAAGTCACGTTCTGGAAGACCTACACGCCCAGGTTTTGAAGGTGGCCAAATGCCTCTGTATAGAAGAGTCCCAAAATTAAAGCACTTTGAAATAATTAATCAAAAGAACTTTTCCATAATTAACTTAGAAAAATTAAATGATTTCAAAGATAACGATACAGTTAATCTAGACTCACTAGTTAAGAAGGGATTAATCTTCAAACCAAAATTTCCTTTAAAAATCCTTGGTAATGGAAAAATTAATGTAAAGCTAAAAGTTCAAGCTCATGCATTTACAAAAGTTGCAAAACAAAAAATTGAGGACGCAGGCGGATCCTGCGAGCTTATAAATAATAAATAAATTTACTAAAAATTTAGGAAAGCTTCAAAATGTTTGTCAACAAAAGTAGAAATCCTAGCGCTTCTGAAATACTTTCCCAATTATTTTTAAATAAAGAGTTAAGGAGTAGAGTTTTAACTACTTTAGGTCTTCTCCTTTTAGTAAGACTTGGTATATATATCCCTATGCCTGGTATTGATAGGGTCGCTTTTAAAAGTTTTATAGATCAAGGGGGGCAATTAATAGGTTTTTTAGATATTTTTACTGGAGGAGGAATATCAACATTAGGAATATTCGCATTAGGCATACTTCCCTTTATTAACGCATCAATTATTATTCAGCTTCTCACAGCTTCATTGCCTGTGCTTGAAGATTTACAAAAAAATGAAGGAGAAGCGGGAAGAAGAAAAATTGCTCAAATAACTAGATATGTTTCATTGGGATGGGGTTTTTTGCAAAGTATAATTTTTTCCTTGATTCTCAGACAATATGCTATTCAGGGGATAAGTGAAACTACATTTGTCTTGCAAACCTCCATTGCCTTAGTTACTGGCTCAATGTTAGTAATGTGGTTTAGTGAAATTATTACGGAAAAAGGGATAGGTCAAGGAGCTTCACTGGTAATTTTTTTGAATATTGTTTCGACTTTACCTAAGGCTCTAAGTTCAACTATTGAAAAAGCACAAACTGGCGATAGAGGAGATGTTTTAGGTATAGCAGTTTTACTTGGAGTATTTTTACTTACAATTGTTGGGATCATTTTTGTTCAAGAGGGAGCAAGACGCATTCCTATTGTTAGTGCGAAAAGGCAAATAGGAAATTCAACACTACTTCCTACAAGGCAAAGTTATTTACCTTTGAAATTAAATGCAGGAGGAGTTATGCCAATTATATTTGCATCTGCTTTAATCTTTTTACCTATAACTATTGCAAATGTTACGGGAAATCCAGTCTTGATAAAGTTAGCGAGCAGTTTAAATCCCGGATCTTCTAATCCATGGCCATATGCTCTTACATTCTTCTCCTTAATTTTAGGGTTCTCCTATTTTTACGCATCTCTTACTATTAATCCAGTTGATGTAGCTTCAAATTTAAAGAAAGGAGGAGTAGCAATACCAGGAGTTAGACCAGGAACTAATACGGCAACATACTTATCTGGTATACAAAATAGGTTGACATTATTGGGGGGATTATTTCTAGGTTCTGTAGCTATAATCCCTGCTGCTGTAGAAAGAGCTACGAATGTACAGACTTTTCAAGGTTTAGGAGCAACTTCATTACTTATTCTTGTGGGGGTTGCCATAGATACTTCTAAGCAAATTCAAACTTATGTTATTTCTCAAAGATATGAGGGACTAATTAACAATTAATGAAGAAACATCTACTATTTTTAGGAGCTCCTGGAGCAGGGAAAGGTACTCAAGCCGAATTGCTAAGTCAAACTAATTCTTATTTACACCTTTCTACTGGCGAATTATTAAGAAAAGAAATCGAGTTGAATACTATCCTTGGTATTCAGGTAAAAGATATCATGAATAGAGGGGAACTCGTTAGCGATGAACTTGTATTAAAGATAGTAAGACAAAATTTAGACAAGAATAATAAAGGCTGGATCTTAGATGGCTACCCAAGAAATTTATCTCAAGCAAATTCATTGAATGATGTCTTAACTGAAATAAACCAACCTTTGGAATTGGTTTTTTATTTAGATATTCCAGAACAAGTTCTAATTAAGCGTTTGCTTTTAAGAGGAAGAAAAGATGATACTGAAGAGACAATTAGAACAAGAGTTGAAATTTATAAAAAAACTACAGAACCATTGATTCAATATTTTAGAGATCTATCATTGTTAGAATATATTGATGCAGATAGAGATTTAAAAACCATTTCATCTGATATCAAACGAAAAATGGCTTGATGATGATGTAGAATATAATATTAACGTATTATTTGTTAAACCCCTATGAAGGTCAGATCTTCAGTCAAAAAAATTAGTCCTGACGATCAGATCGTGAGGAGAAGAGGTAAAATCTATGTTATTAACAAGAAAAGACCTCGCAATAAACAGCGTCAGGGTTGAATCTCAACCCTTAAATTCAAACTTTTACTTATTCAAAAAACGTGGCCAGGATTGCAGGAATTGACATACCTCGCGAAAAGCGAGTTGAAATTTCACTTACATACGTCTATGGAATTGGTTTAACGAGATCAAAGCTAATTCTTGCTAATACGGGTGTAAACCCAGATACTCGTGTCAAAGACCTTTCAGATTCTGATGTTCAAAAGCTTAGAGCTGCTACAGAAGAATTCACTTTAGAGGGGGACTTGAGAAGAAAAGAGGGGATGGCTTTAAAACGTCTACAAGATATAGGATGTGTAAGAGGAAGAAGACATAGAATGAGTCTTCCAGTAAGAGGTCAAAGAACTAGAACCAATGCAAGAACAAGAAGGGGTTCGAGGAAAACAGTCGCTGGAAGAAAAAAATAATTAACTAAATCTATTTACAAATTTAAGTATTAAATTAAAACATCATGCCAGCTACAGCAAAAAAAACAGGTTCAAAGAAATCCAAACGTAATGTACCTAATGGTGTGGTACATATACAAAGCACATTTAACAATACTATAGTCTCAATAACTGATACTTCTGGTCATGTAATTTCTTGGTCTTCCGCAGGTGCAAGTGGATTTAAAGGCGCCCGGAAGGGTACGCCATTTGCTGCTCAAACAGCAGCTGAAGCGGCTGCTAGAAGAGCACTAGATCAAGGCATGAGACAAATAGAAGTATTAGTTAGAGGACCAGGCTCAGGTAGGGAAACGGCCATAAGAGCTTTACAAGTGGCCGGTTTAGAAATAACTCTAATAAGAGATGTTACTCCATTACCTCATAATGGATGTAGAAGACCCAAGCGGAGACGCGTTTAGGTCTTAATCATTCTCCAAACCCTCACAAAAACTTTCAACCTTATTTTTTTCCGTGTTGCAATACCAGATTGACAGAATCGACCATCAAATAGCAGATGATCGCTCCCAAACAGGAACTTTTTTAATTGGTCCTCTAGAGAGGGGGCAAGCTACAACCCTGGGTAATTCTCTTAGAAGAGTACTCATGGGAGGACTTGAAGGAAGTGCAGTAACTGCAGTAAGAATAGCAGGAATTAATCACGAATATGCAACTATCCCTGGAGTTAGAGAAGACGTTTTAGATATTCTTCTCAATTGTAAGCAACTATCAATAAATAGTTCTAATCCAGAACTTGAAATTGGTAGGTTAGTAGTAAGTGGTCCAATGGAGGTGAAGGCGAATGATATTCAATTCTCTTCTCAAGTTGAAATTGTTGATGGTGAAAAACCTATTGCAACTATTCAAGAAGGGCATAACTTAGAGTTGGAAATTCATGTAGAAAGAGGTGTTGGTTATAGGCCCGTTGATCGTAAAAATGAAGAGACAACTGCTATCGATTTACTTCAAATTGATGCTGTATTTATGCCAGTGAAAAGGGTTAATTTTACTATTGAAGAAACTGCAGTAGCTGAGGGGGGAACAGGTAGAGAAAGATTAACAATGGAAGTGGTAACTGATGGCTCAACAAGTCCAGATGATGCAATTGCTGAAGCTGCAAACCAGTTAATAGAACTCTTTCAACCACTTGCGACTGTTACAATGGTTGAGGAAATTCCTGAAGAACCTGAACCATCTCCTGAAGCTCAAATTCCTCTTGAGGAACTAAACTTATCCGTTAGAGCATATAATTGTTTAAAAAGAGCTCAAGTAAACTCTGTTTCAGATTTAATGGGTTTTAGCTATGAAGATCTTCTTGAAATTAAGAACTTTGGCTCTAAATCCGCAGATGAGGTTATTGAAGCTCTTGAGCGTATAGGAATTTCCATTCCACAAAGTAGAACCTCTGTTTAACAATTTTAAAGATTATGAGACACCAACTTAGAATTCCATTACTTAGTAAACCTGCTGACCAGAGAAAAGCACTTTTAAGAGGTTTGACTACACAACTAATTAGGGAAGGTAGAGTAACTACAACAAAAGCAAGGGCAAAAGCTTTAAGAAACGAAGCAGAAAAGATGATCTCTCTCGCTAAAGATGGTAGTTTGGCCTCTAGGAGAAGAGCTATTGGATATATTTATGATAAGAAATTAGTTCATTCATTATTTGAAAAAGCAAAGGAAAGATATGGAGATAGAAAAGGTGGTTATACACGTATAGTCAGAACCATTTCTAGAAAAGGTGATAACGCTCAGATGGCAATCATTGAACTTGTTTAAATGAGTTTATAATTGGGCTTTATTAGAAAATAACTTTTGAAAAGGGTAGCTATATTAGTCCAATATGATGGATCTCATTATTCGGGTTGGCAAAGACAAAAAAATGCAACTACAGTTCAGGGAATTTTAGAGAGAGCTCTTTTTAAGATTACCCATCATAATGTAAAGACTTTTGCTGCAGGTAGAACTGATGCAGGGGTTCATGCATCAGGTCAAGTAGTCCATTTTGATATAGATTGTATTATTCCAGGAAATAGTTATTCTGATATCCTAAATAGTCTTTTACCCCCAACAATTAGAATCTTGGAATCAGTTGAGGTTAAAGATAGTTGGCATGCATGCTATTCAGCAATATATAGACATTATCGATATGTCATCAATAATAGTAAATTCTCTAACTTGTTCATTAATAATTGGTCATGGCATAGATACCAAACAGTATTAGATGAAGTTTTAATGTTAAGTGCTTCAAAGAGAATGGAAGGCGAGCATGACTTTTTTGCTTTTCAGAAAAGTGGAAGCAATAGGACACACTCTATTACAACAATAAAAAATATAGATATTAAAAGAGTAGAGAATTTGATTTTAGTTGATATTAAAGCTACTGGTTTTCTATATGGAATGGTTCGTTTGATTGTTGGTCAACTAGTGTTGGTTGGAGAAAAAAAAATATCACCAGAAATTTTTACAGATAGATGGCTAAATAAAAAGAAAAATGATGTTAAAGAATCTGCTCCAGCTAAGGGGTTATGTTTTGTAAATGCTGTTTATGAGGAAAATGCTTTTAAAAAGATAATTTACAATGATCTTTTCCCAGTATTTTTGATTAAGGGCTTTTCATAAGTAAAGCTAATTTAGGCAATTTTTTTTGTGTAAATCAATCAATATTGTTGTTTAATATTCCTTCAATAAGGTAGAATTTACATCTAACTATAAAATTATTTGTATAAATTTTCTAAATGAATAAAACGATTACTCCTTCATTAGAAAGCATTGAAAGAAATTGGTTTTTAGTAGATGCAAAAGATAAAACACTGGGGAGACTTGCTACAGAAATTGCAACTGTATTAAGAGGAAAGAATAAACCAACATTCACTCCTCATTTAGATACAGGAGATTTTGTCATTGTTGTAAATGCCGAAAAAGTTGAAGTTACAGGTAAAAAATCATCACAAAAGTTGTATAGAAGACATTCTGGCAGACCAGGCGGAATGAAAATTGAAAAATTTGAGTCTCTTCAAGAGAGAATTCCTCAAAGAATCATCGAGCAAGCTGTTAAGGGTATGCTTCCACATAACTCTTTAGGAAGACAGCAATTTAAAAAATTAAAAGTTTATAAAGGGCCTGATCATCCTCATGCTGCTCAAAATCCTGTATTATTGAATAGTTAATTTACTAAAATGAATAGTCAAATACAAAACAAAGCTGTCTATTGGGGAACCGGAAGAAGAAAAACTTCTGTTGCCAGAGTTCGCTTGATTCCAGGTAGTGGAAAAATTAAAATAAATGGTCGTTCGGGAGATGATTATTTAAACTTCAATCCTCTACACTTAAATTCAATAAAAGCTCCCTTGCAAACATTAGGCCTTGAAAATTCTTATGATATCCTAGTTAATGTATTTGGTGGTGGATTGACAGGTCAAGCAGATGCTATCAAGCAAGGAGCAGCAAGAGCACTATGTGAATTATCACCAGATAATAGAAAACCGCTAAAAACTGAGGGTCATCTTAGTAGAGATCCTAGAGCTAAAGAAAGAAGGAAATATGGTCTTAAAAAAGCTAGAAAAGCTCCACAATTTTCTAAACGTTAAAGGAATTTTAATTATGCCAAAATCTGAAATTCACCCAAAATGGTATCCCGATGCAAAAGTCATTTGCAATGGAGAGGTAGTAATGACGACTGGTTCAACTCAGCCCGAACTTCATGTAGATGTATGGAGTGGTAATCACCCCTTCTTTACTGGAACACAGAAGATTCTTGATACAGAAGGTAGAGTTGATAGGTTTATGAAAAAATATGGAATGGGTTCAGCTAATTCAGCTACATCAAAAGAGCAAAAAGAAGAAAAAGAATCTAATAAATAGAACTTTCAAAAATTAAGCATAATTTCAATTGGAATACACAACACTAATTGCAAGGTTGAAAACTGCTTCAGAAAGTTTTGAGAATTTGGAAGTACAGCTTGCAGATCCTGATATAGCTAATGATCCTAAAAAATTAGAGTCAATTGCAAGAGAAAGGTCAAAATTAGAGCCATTGGTGATTGACTTTAATAAATTGCTTGATACTGATAAGGAAATTGAAGATTCAAAAAATCTTCTTAAAGAGAATAGAAATGATAAAGAGATGGAATCTTTAATAAACGAGGAATTAACTAACCTAGAGGAATGTAAAAATGAATTAATTCAAAAAACCACAATTGCATTATTACCTAAAGATCCTAGAGATGAACGAAGTGTAATGTTAGAAATTAGAGCTGGTGCTGGAGGTAATGAGGCTTGTATATGGGCAGGTGATTTAGCAAGAATGTATGAAAGATATGGACAAAAAATTGGATGGTCTGTAAAACCTGTAAGTGCTTCTGAGTCAGATATGGGAGGATTCAAAGAGTTAGTTATCTCTGTTAAGGGAGATTCTGTATATAGTCAACTTAAATTCGAAGCTGGTGTACATAGAGTCCAAAGAGTTCCAGCTACTGAATCTCAAGGTAGAGTTCACACTTCTACGGCTACAGTTGCTGTCATGCCAGAGGCTGATCCTGTTGAAGTAAAAATTGATCCAACTGATTTAGAGGTTGGGACAGCAAGATCAGGAGGTGCAGGGGGACAAAATGTTAACAAGGTAGAAACTGCTATAGATCTTCTCCATAAGCCCACAGGGATAAGAGTTTTTTGCACTCAAGAGAGATCACAATTGCAAAATCGTGAAAGAGCAATGGAAATTTTAAGAGCTAAATTATATGAAATTCAATTAAAAGAAGCTAATGCCAAAGAGAGATCACAAAGGCTGTCACA
Source organism: Prochlorococcus sp. AG-459-E08 (assembly GCA_003209425.1). Classification (GTDB taxonomy): domain Bacteria; phylum Cyanobacteriota; class Cyanobacteriia; order PCC-6307; family Cyanobiaceae; genus Prochlorococcus_A. The sequence goes on along the minus strand of QCRB01000013.1, from coordinate 11,837 downwards.
GGTAGGAACAGGCGATAGGAGTGAAAAGATTAGGACTTATAATTTTAAAGACAATAGAACAACTGATCATAGATTGGGTTCTAATTTTTCACTTGAACCAATTCTCGCTGGTCAATTGGATGAAGTTATTAATGCCTGTATAGCTCAAGAACAAAAAAGAATGATGGAAGATTTTAATGACGAAATAAATTAAGATTTTTTTCGATACTAGATTGCAACTCCTATTACGTATTTACTCCATTCTTTATGTCTGCCAGAATCAATTTGTCTTGTAGCCTCAAAATTGAGATTACTGAGTGGTCGGTATGGCTTTCGTTTTAAAGGCATATTTGCCTCTTCTGGTGTGCGATTGCCTTTTTGGACGTTGCATCTCAGGCATGCTGTAGTTACATTTTCCCAGTTATCAGTTCCACCTCTGCTTCTAGGTAAAACATGATCTATTGATAAATCACTACCTCTATAGTTACAGTATTGGCAAGAATTATTATCTCTTAGAAGTATATTTTTTCTTGTTAAGGAAACCTCTCTAAAAGGAACCTTTACGTAATAACGAAGTCTGATTACTGTAGGTAATTTTTTGCCACTATGTATTGAATAAGATTTATCTTCCTCTAAGCTTTCTGCTTTGCCTTTGATCATCAAAATAACTGCTCTTCGCCAGGAAGTGATGTTTAGAGGTTCATAAGATGCATTTAAAACTAGAGTCTGGCCCATGCCAAAGTACAATTTACATGTCATGCTAACTGTATATTTCAATAAGCGCATACAATTGTGCAAAGTTAATGCAAATTCGGCAAGCAAATCAGGGATTTAATTTTGATAAATATCCAACTTTTGAAAAAGATATAGATCCACAACAAAGAGCATGGATTGAGGTTAGTGGAAAAGCACTAGAAACAAACGTAAGAGAGTTAAGATCAAAATTAATAAAAAATTGTAAATTAATGGCTGTTGTCAAAGCTGATGGATATGGTCATGATGCGAAAGTTGTATCTGAATATGCCATAAAAGGTGGAGCTTCAGAATTAGGAGTTGCCACTTTAAAAGAAGGGATAAGACTGCGTTCTTCTGGAATTAAAAAACCAATTCTTATCCTAGGAAATATATATACAAAAAGGGATTTAATAATATCTTTTAAAAATGATCTTATGCCGACTATTAGCAGTATTAGAGAATGTTTAATTTGCAATAATATTGGAAAGCACTATGGGTTGAAATTTTCTTTACACCTTAAGGTTGATACTGGAATGTCAAGATTAGGATTTGAATGTAATAAATTTGTTCAGCAATTTGAAAAAATAAAATCTTTTGAAAACATTTCTATTGAAGGGATATATAGTCATTTGTCATCTGCAGATGAGCATAACTCATTAGATCCTAAAAGTAATACACAACAACAAAGGCAGAAATTCCAGGAATTATTAAGGCAAATTAACTTTGATAAAAATCAAAATATCAAGATTCATTTGGCTAATTCTGCGGGTATGCTTCTCAATAAAGATTTACATTTTGATATGGTACGTGTTGGGCTTTCTATGTATGGATATAGTCCTCTCGAAAAACCAGAAAAAAATTTATCTCTTAAACCAGCCCTATTTTTGAAGGTCAAAGTAGCTTTTATAAGAATTATTGATAAAGGTGTAAGGGTAAGTTACGGAGGAAAATTTGTAAGTAGTAGAAAAACTAAGTTAGCTGTATTAAGTATTGGTTATGCCGATGGAGTACCCAGAAATCTTTCAGGCAAGATAAAAGTTATTCATAATAATAAATTTTATTCTCAAGTTGGATCTATAACTATGGATCAAATGATGGTAGACATAACAGGTTCAAATGAAATTAAAATTGGTACTACGATGGTATTACTAGGATCTGATGGGGATAAAACAATTTCTCCTGTTAATTGGGCAAAAGAATCTAACACCATTCCTTGGGAAATTCTTTGTTCTTTTAAAAATAGATTGCCAAGAGTTCAAGTTGATTAGACATTTCGATTAAATAAAAAATTTTGAATGTTTGCAAAAAAATTGATAATGTATAAGAACTGGAGAGGTGGCTGAGTGGTTGAAAGCGGCTCCCTGCTAAGGAGTTACAGGAGGTAACTTTTGTCGAGGGTTCGAATCCCTCCCTCTCCGTAATTAATTGAGGAATATTTTTATTTATATTTTTTTAGAACAAGTCAAGATTTATATTTTCAAGGTCATTAATACAATTTAAAATCAAATCAGCGCCTGCATTTTTCAGATTTTTTTCGTATGAATTACGTTCTTTTAATCTAGACTTTGAATGTAAATGAGGGGGAGATATTCCAATACTTATGAATTTTTGAGATGGAATTTCCTCTCTGGCGTTTATAACCGTATTTATATCTGCAATAGTATCTCCTACATATGCAATGGGAATATTTGATGAGCCAAGTTTATCTCCAAGAAGCTTTTTAGATAAGTTAATAAAACCTTTAGGATTTGGTTTGTCAGGGGCATCTCCCATAGAAACTAAAGGCGGTGATTTTAGTCCAAGTCTTTCTTCTAAAACAAATTACTTTGGTTATTAGAAGGTCAAATCTTGTCTCAATCTGAATTAGAGAGCTTAATAGAGATTTGCACTAAAGATAATAAACTAACAATTGTTGTTGAAATGGGGGGTTCAAGAAAACTTGAATGGAAGCCATTAAGTCATTATATTTTGGATGAATTTGAAAGTTAAATTGTTTGATTAAAACCAAGAACAAAAAAGATAAATGGATAAAGTTGATTTGTGGTGCCAGTAATGAAGATCTTGTTGCTATAGAAGATTTATGTGCAATTTATACTGCTGCTGGTGTCGACTACATAGATGTTGCCGCAGAAGGATCCATAGTTAATGCAGCAAAAAAGGGAATCGAGTGGGCGAAAAAAGTCTATAAAAACTCCCCTGGATTAATGATAAGCATAAGTGATGGTAATGATATCCACTTTCGTAAAGCAAAATTTGATCCATTAAAATGTCCACCTCATTGTCCAAGACCATGCGAAAAAGTATGCCCCACCTTAGCAATTGACAATTCTGGGATCAAAGAGAGTAAATGTTATGGATGTGGAAGATGTCTAAATAGCTGTCCCCTAAATCTAATTAGTGAATATGAATATAATTTGTCGAAAGATGATTTGGCATCAACACTTCAAAAAATAAAGCCTAATGCAGTAGAAATTCATACAGAAATCAATCGCCTAGATTCTTTTAAAAAAGTTGTAAATATCCTTAGAAGCTCTGAAACGAAGTTAGACAAGATATCTATCAGTTGTGGATTAAATCAATCTTTCAAAAAATCACAAGAGCCAGAAGATCTTTTGAAAGCTCTTTGGGAAAGATATGAAATTCTTAATGAACTTAATATTCCTCTTATTTGGCAACTAGATGGAAGGCCAATGTCGGGTGATCTTGCTCCGACAACAAGTAGAGATGCAGTTAATTTGTTTGAAAAAATCGGTTCATATCTTCCACCAGGATTAATTCAATTGGCAGGAGGAACAAATGAAAAAACTCATGAATTTTTGAAGTCAAACAATCTTCCAGACGGAATAGCATTTGGAAGTGCTGCAAGAAAAATTATGCAGCCCCTTCTTAAATTTGCTCACAAAAATAACAAAAGACTCTATGAGTATCCTGAAATAATGGATTTAGCAATCAAAAAAGCTCAGAAATTTCTAGAGCCATGGAAATCGGTTAAATACAAATAATTTTTTTATTTTTCAAAACCTGCGCAGTGTTTATAAAAACTTTGTATTTTTTTTGATAGAAAAAAAACTTTTCATGTATTAAAATAAAAAATCAATGGGCCGTCGCCAAGTGGTAAGGCATCGGGTTTTGGTCTCGACATTCCTAGGTTCGAATCCTAGCGGCCCAGTTCTACTTTTCAATTGGTGTCTTCTCAAAAAATATTTCTATTTGATTTCGATGGGGTAATAGTTGATGGAATGCATGAATATTGGCATAGCTCCTTGCTGGCCTGTGAAAAATATTTAAATTCACCTTACATCTCTTTTGATCAAGAACTTTATAAGAGAGTACCAAATACTTTCAAAGAAATTAGGCCTTGGGTTAAATATGGTTGGGAAATGATCCTAATTGTTCACGAAATTATAAAAACAAAAAATCCATTAACAAATAATAATAAAGATGATTTCATTAATAATTATCATCAAAATTGCAAAAATATATTAAATTATAATTCATGGATTGCTGAAGATTTACAAAAAATATTAGATGAGTCTCGCAAGTACCAAATTGATAAAGATTTTAAATCATGGGTAAATTTGCATTATCCGTTTTTTGAAGTTATCAACTTTATGAATGAGTTAAAGAAGAGAGAAATAAAAACCGGGATAATAACAACAAAGGGGAAAATATTTGCTGAAAAAATTCTTAAACAACTAAATATTTTTCCAGAATTTATTTTTGGTTATGAATCCGGGACAAAAATTAAAATAGCTGAAAAGCTTACACGAACTTATGAAGTTTTGGGATTTATAGAAGATAGGAAACGTACACTAATTAATATTAAAAAAAATTCAGAAACCTCTCATATTAAATGCTTCTTAGCTGATTGGGGATATTTAAAAAAGTCAGATAGATATAATTTAAGTAATGGAATCAAATTGCTAAGATTAGAAAACCTTAAGGAAACAGTTGCAATTTAAAGATAATCAGCTAGAGTACAGATGTACTATAGTTTGTATTTATGAAGTTTGGTTTAAATAAAAATTTCCAAATTTAGAATAATTACAAGAACTTTAACCAATAAATCAAACAATGAGTCTTGAAGAAAAGAACAAAACTGAATCAAAAGAAAAAGACAAGGCATTAAGTCTCGTCTTAGGTCAAATAGAAAGAAATTTTGGACGGGGATCAATAATGAGACTTGGTGACGCCTCAAGAATGAAAGTAGAAACAATATCTACTGGAGCCCTCACCTTAGATTTAGCATTAGGAGGAGGCTATCCGAAAGGAAGAGTCGTGGAAGTTTACGGCCCAGAAAGTTCAGGAAAAACTACATTAACGCTTCACGCTATTGCGGAAGTCCAAAAAAATGGAGGGGTAGCTGCATTTGTAGATGCTGAGCATGCGCTCGATCCAGTTTATGCTGCCTCTTTGGGAGTTGATGTTGAAAATTTGTTAGTTTCACAACCAGATACTGGTGAAATGGCTCTTGAAATAGTTGACCAACTTATAAGATCGAGTGCAGTAGATCTTGTTGTTGTTGACTCGGTAGCAGCACTAACTCCAAGAGCCGAGATAGAAGGAGAAATGGGAGATCACGTAATTGGAAGCCAAGCAAGGCTAATGAGTCAAGCAATGAGAAAAATAACAGGAAATATTGGTAAATCAGGATGTACGGTAATATTCCTGAATCAGTTACGGCTAAAGATTGGAGTTACATACGGCAATCCAGAAACAACCACAGGAGGTAATGCATTAAAATTTTACGCCTCAGTGAGACTTGATATCAGGAGAATTCAAACTCTTAAGAGAGGTACTGAAGAATACGGCATAAGAGCAAAAGTAAAAGTAGCAAAAAACAAAGTTGCACCACCATTTAGAATTGCAGAGTTTGATATTCTCTTCGGAAAAGGTATCAGTACAACAGGATGTTTATTAGATTTAGCAGAAGAGACAAATATAATAATAAGAAGAGGTGCTTGGTATAGCTATGATGGAGAAAATATTGGGCAAGGTAGAGATAATACAATTATTTGGCTTGATCAAAACTTAGAAATTAGGAATAAAGTAGAATCTATGGTTAAAGAGAAATTAACAGAAGGTACTGAAGTCAGTTCTAATTCAATGAAAGCATTAAGTAGCAACCCTGCTAATACAATCGCTGTAAATGAGATTAAAACAGTAGCTTAGATTTATAATTAACCAACTAAAGTCCACCATCCAGCAGCTGGGCCTATAAATCTAACTACAATCCATAAAATTACTAATCCTCCAATTCCAAACCAACTAGCCTTAATACTCAATTTAATTAGGCTATCTCTTTGATTGATTGTAAAAGGGAGCCATTCAATTACTCTTGGAGAGTTATCAAATTTAGTTTTAGAATTATTTTTTTTTGGAGGCAAACCAAGTGTTTTTCTTCTCTTTGCTTCTCCCATATTTCTTTAGTTAGTTAAAAAATCATAACCTAATCAAAAGGTAGCATATAGTTAATTTGTTTTGAAGGTTGAATATTTTGCAAAAGTAATCTGCCCCAGTTTCTTTTATTTACTCTTCCGTCTAAAATTATTAACTTACCTGAATTTCTTCTTAAAGGCGAAATAGATCTTTCAAGTTTTATTCTGGCTTGAGGAAGAAAGAAGTCTCTGAACCAATCTTGAGAAAGCTTATTTTTATGAGATACCGTAATTGCATTTATAGGTTCTGACATATTCGGAATCGGAAGTAAAGGTATGATAATTTGCTCTGGGATTTGTATTAAATAAGAATTCATAATCCACCAATCATAACTAGAGCAAAGAATTTCATTATCACAAGAGGGAATTGTCTCTAGCAGGACCCTTTTCCCATACTTAGAAGCTAATTCTGTAGCAAGGTTAGTCTTCAAATCTATATCATCAGACAACACTAAAGTTAACCCCTTTCTAAAAAGTATTAACTTTTTGCATTTATCTGAAATTGAATTAGTAAAAAAAGGATTATTTGGGAGCAACTGCTTTTTGGGTATATACAAGGAGATCTTTTTCTCTTCAAAGTTACTTTTAAAATTAATGACCAAGTCAATGCTCAAATTATGTTTTTTAAAGTAAATTTGCAAAAAATTATCTGTTCTCAAAGCTGATAAAAAAACAAATTTATTATTCGAAAAAAATTCCTTAATTTGAGAAAGTTCGTCTATTGGCTGCAAATACAAATTCCAATCTAAATTAGATTCATTTAGCTTTACCCAGCATGCCCAGCCTTGAGAAAGTGCTTTATTAATGCTTAAAAATTTTTCAGAAAAAAAAGAATTTTCATGAAAAAAGGTTGAAAAAGATTTAATTTCTTTTTCATCTAAGTTAATATAACTATTTCCTAAAATCTTTCTCATGAAGAACTTTTTATTCAAAGAATCATATACTTTAGTGAATTTGCGATTAATGGATTCAAATTTTTTAGAATTTCTTGCCCAATCCTTTTTTATTAAAGAAATAGTAAAATGATTTTTTAGAACTTGTTTTATATCTTCAATTCCAGAATAAACTATTCGATGATTTCTAAGATGAAGAGAATTAGGATCATTAAGTAAATCTTTAATTGTTATAAAACGCACTCGATGATTTGCAAAAACAATTTGATTATTTTTTAAAGTAAAATCAAATCCAAGATTTCTTAGTAAATCTAACTGACTTGTTTTTAAAAATTGAATTTGTTTTTCAGATAAAATAAAAGTTGAATCTTCTTCTTTTAAAAATAGAGAGATCAAAATAGGAGGAAACCAATCATAAGTAGAGAAAATTTCAGAGTTGATTAAAAATGTAGAATCATTTTCAATACATTTAGAAACTATTCTTCCAAAAGAATATATGTGTTCCCATTTAATACTGTGATCTCTCAAAAAATTTTTCAAATATTGATGACTTAAAATTTCAAGCATTTATAATTAAGTTAATTTCTAATACTTACAAAAATTATGATACTAATATACAAAAAATTGTTATCAAAATAAGAAAGTTTCGAATTAGTCAATCTATGAAAATTGGAATAGTAGGATTAGGTTTAATTGGAGGATCATTAGGATTAAAACTCCAAAGTTTAAACCATACAATTTATGGAATAGCAAATAATGAATTAAATGAAAAAAAAGCTAAAGAAAAAAAGCTTGCAAACATTATTAGCTGTGATCTGAGCTTATTAAAAGAATGTGAGATCATAATTTTGGCGTTACCTATCGAAGATTTGATCAATCCATCTCAAAGATTAATAGCATCGATATCAAAAAATACGATAGTAACCGATGTAGGCTCTGTTAAAGAACCAATTATAAATGCATGGGAAAATTTACACCCTTTATTTATCGGATCACATCCAATGGCAGGGACTGAAAAAAAAGGAGTTGACTCAGGTTTTGAAGGTCTTTTCAAAAATGCAAAATGGATTATTACCCCTACACAAAACAGTGATCCAAATGCGGTCAAAACTCTTTGCGAGTTAATAAAATCTATGGATTGTGAAATTTGCGAAGCATCTCCAAAAGAACATGATGAAGCAGTATCTCTGATTTCTCATTTACCTATATTTCTAGCTTCTACCCTTATTGAAACAGTATATACAAAAAACAATCAATCTTTATTAGATCTCACAAAAAAACTTGCAGCTACTGGATTTTCTGACACTTCAAGGGTGGGCGCTTGTAATGAAAAATTAAGCTTAGATTTAGCTGTGAATAATCAGAAAAATATTTTAAATGCCATTAACAATTTTAAAAATGAGCTTAATAAATTGGAATCTCTTATAAAAGAAAAAAATTGGGAGTTACTTTCTAACAAACTTGCTAAAGCAAAAGAAATTAGAAAAAAATTTACAAATTAAAAATTTCTATACCTTTGGAAGCCAAAATTTGCCTTGAAACCATTAATGCAGATTGACTAACACCTGCAGTTCCCTCTCCTGGATAAATGGAATCTCCACATAGCCATAATCCTTTAAAAGGAGTCCTACTTGATAACCCAAATAAACCAAAAATATCTGGATTCTGGCCCAGTCCACCTACTATTCCATTAGGTCTATTTGTCCATTTTTTCAAATCCTAATGGAGTTGCTAATTCCCTATGTAGCCAATTTTCAGGCGCGATATCAAAGTGACTTTCCAATTCAAGCGATATTTTTTTCAGGAAATCCTTTTTCTTCTTTAAGTAATTTTGTTTATCTAAATCAAACCAATCTTTAGTCTTAGTAAAAATACTCGCTATTAAAGTAAGCTCACCTTTTGGTGCTCTGCCATCTCCATCATCACTAATTGATACAAATAACGAACCAAATTCATGCGCAACAAATTGATAATGATTGGAGACAATTTTTTTTATATGTTCTTTTTTTATAGCAGAATAAAAAACTAAAGCTCCACTTGGATTAGGCAAATTATTAAGTCGATTTTTATAACTTTGTTTTCTCATTAAAGGGTCTTGCAAATGATTGAGCAAAGATTGAGGCGGGGCGGTATAAATCAAATCTTTTGCTTGGTAAATAAAAGAATTTTTTTTCGAATTTGCAGATACTATCCAACACATATTAAGGTCATCAAAATTTATAGAATTAACCTTTTGGTCAAAAATTAGATTTGCCCCAGTTTTTCTCAATGAAATTTCTAACGCTTCACTCAAAGACTGCATAGATTTTTTAAGATGCCAGAGTCCATGGGGCTGTTGACACATCTGTAGAACAGTAGAACCATATAGCGCTGCAGTTTTATAAACATCCTCTTGAGAATATAGTTTAAGTTGAAGATTTAAAAATTTAATCAAACGATCGTTCTTTGACAATCCACATATTTTCAATAAATCAAAAATAGTAGATTTTAGTAAGATTCCTGTAACAAGGTTTGAGGGGGCTAGAGCTTTAATTAGTTGAGAAAAATCCCAAAGATTACTTATTGGCAATACTGGATTATTGTTAGCAAATCTCCAATTACTTTGATGTATTAGGGCGCAAAGTTTCCAAAATCTACCACTTCCAGGAAACTGCATTTCTCGCTCGGAAATCCATTTATTTTTTTCATACCAGATAGGTATTGGCTTGCTGCCATCATTCAAGTCAACAATACATGCTGGATCTAATATAGTTGCCTCAGGGGATGGAATTTCTAAAAAATCAAAAATCCTTGAATGTATTCCTCCCTTCTCTAAACCAGCAACTTGAGTTGCACCAACATCAAATATATAATTCTTTCTTTTAAAAGTGCCTGCACAACCTCCAGATTGAGTATGTGCTTCGATTAAAGTCACCGATAAACCTTGCTTTGATAAAATTGCTGCAGAAGTCAATCCTGCTATACCTGCACCAACAACAACAACTTCAGACCTTCTCATTAAAATGCAAAAATTATCACCCTCTGAAGTTAGCGAAATTTGTGATGAATTAGGTGAAGCCTATCCAAAAAGTATTAAACAAGTTCATGGTGGGGATATTCATAGTTCGTGGCAAATAAAATTCCCAAATAGAAAATTATTTTTAAAAAGAAACAATAGGAACAAAAAATTTCTCGAATTTGAAAAAAATTGTCTTCAACATTTGAATCAGTTTATTAATAAAAAATACATAATTATTCCTGAAGTTATTGCATATAAAAATTTTAAAAATATAGAAATACTTTTAATTGAATGGATAGATATGCAAAACTCTGATCAAAAAAACCTTGGAAAAGGTTTGGGAGAAATGCACTTAAATTCAAGTGAGTCTAATCCAAAAACTTTTGGGTATCCGATTGAAGGTTTTATTGGAATAAAAGATCAGAAAAAAGGCTTGGAAAATGATTGGATAAATTGTTTTATAAACTTACGAATAATACCTCAATTATCAATTCTTAATAATAATTTTTTAGACGATGAAACTACAAAAAAACTTATAGAAAAAATTAAACTAGAACTATTTCATCACAAACCAATCAATACACTTGTTCACGGTGACTTATGGTCAGGAAATATAGGGACAGAAAAAAGTGGAAAAGGTATTATATTTGACCCAGCATCTTGGTGGGCAGATAGTGAAGTGGATATTGCGATGACAAAGTTGTTTGGAGGTTTTAGAAAAGAATTTTATGAAGAGTATCATAAAATTTTCCCAGTAAAAGAAGGATTTGAAAAAAGAATTATTATTTACAATTTTTACCATATATTGAATCACGCCAATATGTTTGGAGGTTCATACTTTAATCAAGTTAAAGATTACGTAAATACAATAATCAATATGTAATATTCAACTAACCTAAATATGTCTTTTTAAGATTTTGTACTTTATCTAAAACAGCTTCTCGATTTTCACTCGTACGAAGATTCTGCCAGCTCCATTGACCAACAACAATTACTCCTAATAGTTCTAATAAACCAGGGAGAATTGGGAAAAAGTTAATCGTGTCAATGACAACTTTAATTATGATCTGAGCTATAACGACAACAGCAATAATGCCTGCCGCTTTGCCATACTTACCCATTTGAGTCCAATCAACATTACCAAGGGTTTCGTTGACTTTACTCATAACATCAGAGTACTTTTCTGAAAAGCTTTTGGTTTCTGAGCTTGTATCGGAGCCGGAGTCTTGATTTGACTCTGGAGTGTTATCACTCATGAATTCAGTAAACTTAATATATGAACCAGACAGTATCGGAAAAAACGTCCGTTGACTACCTTTTTGTTGTGCAAAATTCCGAACCGAAACATTTTGAATTCCTCAGATATATTGCTACATATAGTTTTTGAAGATATTTAAACTTAAAATTGATTTATAAAAACTTCACATTATCACCTAGTTCTAACAAAAACATTAATAAATCCCATCATTAGGAAATTTTTAAAAGGCTAAAGTTTTTATTTTAATTATTATGTTTTCATAGTTTATTTTGCAAAATTAAGGAATCGATATGTCTAAAGACATCAAAGTTAATTTCTTAAATAAAGATGAACATGAAAGATATCAAAAACATTTAAGCCTCAAAGAGGTAGGTTTCGAGGGTCAGATCAGTCTAAAAAACAGTTCTGTACTATGTATTGGCGCAGGTGGACTTGGTTCTTCTGCATTGATTTATCTGGCGGCCGCAGGAATTGGAAAAATTGGAATAGTAGATAATGATCACGTTGAGAAATCCAATCTCCAAAGACAGATAATT
>QCRB01000012.1 GCA_003209425.1 Prochlorococcus sp. AG-459-E08 | reverse complement strand
TTTCAATTAATCAAAGGAGGAGGGGCATGCCATGTCAGAGAAAAGTTAGTAGCATCAAAAGCTAATCAATTATTAATTGTTGTTGACGAAACTAAACTCGTACAAAGCTTAAATCAATCTTTTCCTTTACCAGTGGAGGTCCTACCAAATTCTTGGAAGCAAGTAAAGGACGCGATTTCTGAAATGAATGGCAGATCAACTTTAAGAATGGCAACTAAGAAAGCCGGCCCAGTTGTTACTGACCAAGGCAACTTAATTTTAGATGTATTATTTAACAATGGTATTCAGAATCCAAAAGAAATTGAAATGAGCATTAATAATATTCCGGGAGTCTTAGAAAATGGATTATTCGTTGATCTTACAGACAAAGTATTGGTAGGTAAAATTGAAAACAGCATTCCAGTGGTTTACTCCCCCTCAAGAGTTTGCTAATCTTCAAATCTTATTTGTACTGAGTTAGCGTGACTATGTAAGCCCTCGCTTCTAGCAAGGTTAATGATATCAAGACTGTTGACTTTTAAACTTTCTTCATTAAATTCTATTATTGAGGTGTTTTTCATAAAAGTTTCAACTCCTAAAGAACCGCTAAATCTGGCATTTCCTGATGTAGGCAGAGTATGATTTGGCCCAGCTAGATAATCCCCAACAGCTTCCGGGGTCCATTTTCCTAAAAATATTGCTCCTGCATTCTCAATACCTTCAAGAATTTTTTTTGAATCAAAAGTTAAAATTTCTAAGTGTTCTGGAGCAAAGTTATTGCTTAGTTCAATGCATGATTCATAATTTTGGCAAATAACAATTAATCCCCAATTTTGTATTGATTGCATGCAAATTTCTTTTCTTGGATGATCATCTATTTTTTTATAAAGTTCCTTTAAAACTTCTTTTGCTTGGTTCTCTGATGTAGTTAGAAGTATTGCAGAAGCTAAAGGATCATGTTCTGCTTGTGCTAGCAAATCAGATGCTATATGAGTGCTTTGAGCTGTTTCATCTGCAATTATTAATATCTCACTTGGACCAGCTAAAGAATCAATTCCTGTAGAGCCATAAATTATTTTTTTAGCAGTAGTTACATAGATATTCCCTGGCCCTGTAATAACATCAACTTTATTAATTTGATTGGTCCCAAATGCTAAAGCACCAATTGCTTGAGCTCCTCCAATTCTAAAAACTTTATTGACCCCTGATAGGTAAGCGGCAGCCAAAACAGTCTTGTTTATCTCTCCTTCTGTATTTCCAGGGGAAACCATTATGATCTCTTTTACTCCTGCTACTCTTGCAGGTATTGCATTCATTAACACAGTACTTGGATAAGCAGCTCTGCCTCCAGGAATATAAATTCCAGCATTTTTTACTGGTCTCCATTTCCTTTGGACTGTATCTCCATGTTCCCCTTTTATAGTAAAAGATGATGGAATTTCTTTTTCATGAAATTTTTTAATTCTTTTGTGTGCTACCTCAAGTGAGCGTTTTAAATTTTTATCAATATCATCCCATGCATTCTTTAGTTTTTCCCCACTAACTTGAAAAGGGTCAGGGTTGAAACCATCAAATTTTCTAGTATATTTTGCTACCGCTATATCTCCATGATCTTTAACTTCTTGAAGAATTTCTTCGACAATTGTATTTACTTTATTATTGTTATCTGAATTAGTTCGAGTAGAAATCCTTTTTAATTCTTGAATAGCCTCTTTTTTATTTTTTATTATCTTCATATTTTTAATAATTCAAGTTAAGGATCACGAAACTCAATTTAATACTTTACCCGAATTATATATGATTGATTACTAGTCGATCCATTTGTTATGATGTTATTCTTGATATTTATCTACCATCTGTGGCCAATAACAAATCAGCAAAAAAAAGAATACAAATTGCCGAAAGAAATCGTTTAATCAATAAATCATATAAATCTACAGTTAGGACTTTAACAAAAAAAACCCTAGAGAATTGCAAAAAATATAAGAAAAATCCTAATGAAGATAACAAAAACTTAGTGAAAAGTAGCCTTAACAATGCTTTTAGTTTAATTGATAAAGCAGTTAAGAAAAATGTTCTTCATAAGAATAATGGGGCTAATAAAAAATCAAAAATTAATAATCTTGTTAAAAATACTCTTACCGAAAATTAAAAAGGTAAATCAAAATTATGGGCGGTATTGAACTAATTGATTCCCATTGTCATTTAATATTTGAAAATTTCGAAAAAGATCTTCAAGATGTTGTTCTTCGATTGCGTTCCAAAGGCGTAAAGAAATTAGTTCATGCTTGTTGTGAATTAACAGAAATTCCTAAGTTAAAAAAAATATCTCATGAATTTAATGAAATTTACTACTCAGTTGGTTTGCATCCTCTTGAAGCAAAAAAATGGGAGCTAAGTTCTAAATCTCTTTTACGAAAATCAGCTCTAGAAGATAGAAGAGTTGTAGCTATTGGGGAACTAGGGTTAGATTTTTTTAAAAATGAAAATAAAACTCAGCAAATTGATGCTCTTATCCCTCAAATGGAATTAGCTTATGAAATTGACTTGCCTGTTATCATCCATTGTAGAGAGGCTGCAAATGAGATGATCGAAATATGTAATAATCTCTCTCAGAAAGGAAAATGTCCTAAAGGTGTTCTTCATTGTTGGACAGGAACCCCAAACCAAATGAAAAAATTTCTAGATCTTGGTTTTTATATTAGTTTTAGTGGAATAGTGACTTTTCCAAAAGCATATGAAATTCATGAATGTGCCAAAATGGTACCTAATGACAAATATTTAATTGAAACCGACTCACCTTTTTTAGCTCCTGTACCCTATCGAGGTAAGAGAAATGAACCTGCATTTGTCGAAAATGTTGCAAGTTTTATAGCAGATTTAAGATCTACGGAATTAACTACGATCGCTAAAGAGTCCTTCAATAATGCTGAAGATTTGTTTAAATTTAACTTGATAGATTGATACTTTAGCTGCTAATATTAGGAATTACTGGAAATTTTTCTTAATTTTTAGTTTTAACTTTCTGAATTAATGGTTTTGAGGCCATTTTATTAAATTTTTTTAGTTTTCTTATTAAATAAATTTTTTGTTGAAATCGAGATTTAATGATTGATTTCAAATAAAAAGTAAAGTTAAAAGACTAAAATATTGAGTAAGTTAAAAGTAAATAGTAAATCTCACATAACCGCAGGTTTTCTTGGATGAGCAGTAGCGCTTTACAGGTAGCTAAAACAGCTACTTATCTACCAGATTTAGTTGAAGTACAAAGAGCAAGCTTTAAATGGTTTTTAGAAAAGGGTTTAATTGAGGAATTACAAAACTTTTCCCCAATTTCTGATTACACAGGCAAATTAGAATTGCATTTTATTGGTGAAGAGTACAGATTAAAGAGACCAAGACATAGTGTTGAGGAGGCAAAAAGAAGAGATGCTACATTTGCCTCACAAATGTACGTTACTTGTAGATTAATTAATAAAGAGACTGGTGAGATTAAAGAACAAGAAGTGTTTATTGGGGAACTACCCTTAATGACTGAAAGAGGAACTTTCATTATTAATGGTGCCGAGAGAGTTATTGTTAATCAAATTGTTCGGAGTCCAGGAGTATATTTCAAGGATGAACAGGATAAAAATGGTCGAAGAACTTATAATGCGAGCGTTATCCCTAATAGAGGTGCATGGTTAAAATTCGAAACTGACAAAAATAATTTACTTTATGTAAGAGTTGATAAAACTAGAAAAATTAATGCTCACGTCCTAATGAGAGCTATGGGTCTCTCTGATAATGATGTCGTCGATAAACTTAGACATCCGGAATTTTATCAAAATTCTATTGAATCAGCCAATGATGAAGGTATAAATTCTGAAGATCAGGCTTTACTGGAGCTCTATAAGAAGTTACGTCCTGGTGAACCACCCTCAGTTTCTGGGGGGCAACAGCTGCTATACAGCAGATTTTTTGACCCCAAAAGATATGATTTAGGCCGAGTTGGCAGATATAAAATAAATAAAAAATTAAGACTTACGGTTCCTGATGATGTGAGAACACTAACCCATGAGGATGTTCTGTCTACTATAGATTACTTAATTAATTTAGAGTTAGATATTGGTGGTGCGAGTTTGGATGACATTGATCACTTAGGTAACCGAAGGGTTAGATCAGTAGGAGAACTTCTTCAAAATCAAGTAAGAGTTGGGCTAAACCGGTTAGAAAGAATTATTAAAGAAAGAATGACTGTTGGTGAAACAGATTCTCTTACTCCTGCTCAATTAGTCAATCCCAAGCCTTTAGTTGCTGCTATTAAAGAGTTTTTTGGCTCCAGTCAATTAAGTCAATTTATGGATCAAACTAATCCTCTGGCTGAACTAACTCATAAGAGAAGAATTTCAGCTTTAGGTCCTGGTGGCTTGACAAGAGAGAGAGCGGGGTTTGCAGTAAGAGATATTCATCCTTCACATTATGGAAGATTATGTCCTATTGAAACTCCTGAAGGTCCTAATGCAGGACTTATAAACTCTTTGGCCACCCATGCAAGAGTAAATGAATATGGCTTTATTGAAACTCCTTTTTGGGAAGTTAATCACGGCAAAGTTAATAAAGAAGGTAATCCTATCTATCTTTCTGCTGACCTAGAAGATGAGTGCAGGGTAGCTCCTGGAGATGTTGCAACTGATAAAGATGGAAATATACTTGCAAATCTGATACCAGTGAGATACAGACAAGATTTTGAAAAAGTACCTCCTCATCAAGTTGATTATGTTCAACTTTCCCCCGTACAAGTTATTTCAGTTGCTACTTCACTAATTCCTTTCTTGGAACATGATGATGCCAATAGAGCCTTGATGGGATCGAATATGCAACGTCAAGCTGTTCCATTGCTTAGGCCAGAACGCCCATTAGTTGGTACGGGTCTAGAATCTCAAGTTGCGAGAGATTCTGGAATGGTTCCAATAACAAAAGTTAATGGAACTGTATCTTATGTAGATGCTAATGAAATTGTTGTTAGGGACGACGATGGGAATGAACATTTTCATTATCTCCAAAAATACCAAAGATCAAATCAAGATACCTGCCTAAACCAAAGACCCATTGTAAAAATTGGAGATCAAGTTATTTCTGGACAAGTCTTGGCAGATGGTTCTGCATGTGAAGGAGGGGAAATAGCATTAGGTCAGAACGTCTTAATCGCATATATGCCATGGGAAGGCTATAACTACGAGGATGCCATTCTTGTTAGCGAGAGGATGGTAACTGATGATTTATATACATCTGTACATATTGAAAAATATGAAATTGAGGCAAGGCAAACAAAGCTTGGCCCTGAAGAAATCACAAGAGAGATACCCAATATCTCTGAAGAAAGCTTGAATAATCTTGATGAAATGGGAATAATAAGGATTGGTGCGTTTGTCGAGAGTGGAGATATTCTTGTAGGAAAAGTTACTCCAAAAGGCGAATCAGACCAACCACCTGAAGAAAAACTTTTGAGAGCTATTTTCGGAGAAAAGGCTCGAGATGTTAGAGACAATTCATTGAGGGTTCCCAAGACTGAAAAAGGAAGAGTCCTTGACGTCCGTATTTACACTAGAGAACAAGGTGATGAGCTGCCTCCGGGAGCTAACATGGTTGTGAGAGTTTATGTGGCCCAAAGAAGGAAAATTCAAGTAGGTGACAAAATGGCTGGAAGGCATGGCAATAAAGGAATTATTAGCAGAATCCTCCCCAGAGAAGATATGCCTTATTTGCCTGATGGAACGCCTGTAGACATAGTTCTTAATCCTCTTGGAGTTCCAAGTAGGATGAACGTAGGTCAAGTTTTTGAATTATTGATGGGCTGGGCAGCCTCAAATTTAAATTGCAGGGTTAAAGTTGTCCCATTTGATGAAATGTATGGTGCTGAAAAATCACATCAGACAGTTCAAGCATTTTTAGAGGAGGCTTCAAGACAGCCAGGTAAAGCATGGGTTTATAATCCTAAAGACCCTGGTAAGTTACTACTGAAAGACGGTAGAACAGGAGAACCCTTTGATCAGCCAGTGGCGGTTGGATATTCTCACTTCCTTAAGTTAGTGCATCTGGTGGACGATAAAATTCATGCCAGATCTACTGGCCCTTATTCCTTGGTAACACAACAACCATTGGGTGGTAAAGCTCAACAAGGTGGGCAAAGGCTTGGTGAAATGGAAGTATGGGCTCTTGAAGCTTATGGAGCAGCCTATACTCTTCAAGAATTATTAACAGTCAAATCTGATGATATGCAGGGAAGAAATGAAGCTTTAAATGCAATTGTAAAAGGTAAACCAATCCCTAGGCCTGGAACACCTGAGTCATTTAAAGTTCTTATGAGAGAATTACAATCTCTAGGCTTAGATATTGGAGTTTATACAGATGAAGGAAAAGAGGTAGATTTAATGCAAGATATAAATCCTAGAAGGAACACCCCGTCGAGGCCGACTTACGAATCACTCGGAACCTCTGAATATGAGGAAGATTAAATGCTCATCTTAAAACTTTAAATTTAAAATTACCAAAAATGACAAATAGCAACTTAAGAACTGAAAATCACTTTGATTACGTAAAAATTTCGATAGCTTCTCCACAAAGAATAATGGACTGGGGACAGAGGACATTACCCAATGGACAAGTAGTTGGTGAAGTTACCAAACCTGAAACGATTAACTACAGAACACTTAAACCAGAAATGGATGGTTTGTTTTGTGAAAAGATTTTTGGACCCTCTAAAGATTGGGAATGCCATTGTGGTAAATATAAGAGAGTAAGACATCGAGGTATTGTTTGTGAAAGATGTGGAGTTGAGGTAACCGAAAGTAGAGTTAGAAGGCATAGAATGGGCTATATCAAGCTTGCTGCGCCGGTATCCCATGTCTGGTATTTAAAAGGAATACCTAGTTATGTTGCAATTCTTCTTGATATACCCCTTAGAGATGTAGAACAAATTGTTTATTTTAATTGTTATGTTGTTCTAGACCCAGGTGATCATAAAGAACTTAAGTATAAGCAATTATTGACTGAAGATGAATGGTTGGAAATTGAAGATGAAATTTATGCTGAAGATTCAACAATTGAAAATGAACCTTTTGTTGGCATTGGAGCAGAAGCTCTCAAGCAATTACTTGAGGATCTTGATTTGAATCAGGTTGCTGAGGATCTAAGAGAAGAAATTACAAGTAGTAAAGGGCAGAAAAGGGCAAAACTTATAAAAAGAATAAGAGTTATTGATAATTTTATTGCAACTAATGCGAAACCAGAATGGATGGTTTTAGATGCAATTCCTGTGATACCTCCAGATCTTAGACCTATGGTTCAGCTTGATGGAGGAAGATTCGCTACTTCTGATCTAAACGATCTATACAGAAGAGTTATAAATAGAAATAATAGACTAGCCAGGCTTCAAGAAATTTTAGCCCCCGAAATTATTGTAAGAAATGAAAAAAGAATGCTTCAGGAGGCAGTTGATGCTCTTATAGACAATGGAAGAAGGGGAAGAACTGTGGTTGGAGCTAACAATAGAGCTCTTAAGTCCTTGAGCGACATCATTGAAGGAAAACAAGGAAGATTTAGGCAGAATCTACTCGGTAAGCGTGTTGATTATTCAGGAAGATCTGTTATAGTCGTTGGTCCCAAATTAAAAATGCATCAGTGCGGTCTACCAAAGGAAATGGCGATTGAGCTTTTCCAACCTTTTGTAATTCACAGATTAATTCGCCAAAATATTGTTAACAACATTAAAGCTGCAAAAAAATTAATTCAAAAAGCTGATGATGAAGTTATGCAAGTACTTCAGGAAGTTATTGAAGGTCACCCGATACTTTTAAATAGAGCCCCTACTCTGCATAGGTTAGGAATTCAAGCATTTGAACCAAAATTAGTTGGAGGTAGAGCAATTCAACTTCATCCTTTAGTATGTCCAGCATTTAACGCTGACTTTGATGGCGATCAAATGGCAGTTCATGTTCCTCTTGCTTTAGAGGCCCAAACCGAAGCTCGAATGCTTATGTTGGCTAGTAATAATATTCTTTCTCCTGCTACCGGTGAACCTATTGTTACGCCTTCACAAGATATGGTTTTAGGATCTTACTATCTAACGGCTTTGCAACCGAATTATCAAAAACCGGATTTTGGAGATAATAAGACTACTTTTGCTTCATTGGAAGATGTAATTTTTGCTTTTGAAGACAAAAGACTTAGTTTACATGAATGGGTATGGGTTAGATTTAATGGAGAAGTTGAAGATGAAGACGAAATGAGTAGCCCACAAAAAACTGAAGAGCTAGAAGATGGCTCACGATTGGAAATTTGGAATTTAAGGAGAGACAGATTTGATTTTCAGAATAATTTAATCAGTAGGTTTGTTTTAACTACTGTCGGGAGAGTAGTTATGAACTATACCATTATTGATTCGGTATCTAAAACATAATCTTTAAAAACTAATTCTTCATTCATTTAAAATCATGACATCATCTAAATCTAAAAAAACTTCAAGAGTACGTAAAAATTCTAAAAACTCAAAAAAGAATAATCCAATTACTATGCCTGCTTTGGCTAAAACGCCGCCATCATTTAAAAATAAAGTTGTTGATAAGAAAGCCTTAAAAAATTTAGTTTCTTGGGCTTATAAAACACATGGTACTGCTATAACTTCAGCCATGGCTGATAATTTAAAGGATTTAGGATTCAAATATGCCACTCAAGCTGCTGTCTCTATTTCAGTAGATGACTTAAAAGTTCCTGAAGCTAAACAAGATTTGATAGGTCAAGCTGAAGAACAAATATCCGCTACAGAAGAATGCTATAGACTTGGTGAAATTACCGAAGTTGAGAGACACACAAAAGTTATTGATACTTGGACTGAAACTAACGAAAGATTAGTAGATGCTGTGAAGAATAATTTCAATCAAAATGATCCACTCAATTCCGTTTGGATGATGGCTAATTCAGGAGCAAGGGGTAACATGTCACAGGTGAGACAACTTGTTGGGATGAGAGGATTAATGGCTAATCCTCAAGGTGAAATCATTGACCTGCCAATAAGAACTAACTTCAGAGAAGGACTTACTGTTACTGAATATGTAATTTCCTCTTATGGAGCGAGGAAAGGTTTGGTAGATACTGCCTTAAGAACCGCTGATTCTGGTTATTTGACTCGAAGATTAGTTGATGTAGCTCAAGATGTAATTGTTAGAGAAGAAGATTGCGGCACAGAACGATCAATAGTAGTTGAAGCTGAAGATGGTAAATTTGGAGCAAGGCTTCTTGGAAGGCTTACCGCTGAGGATATTTTAGATTCTGAAGAAAACTTAATTATTCCTCAAAATACTGCAATAGATCCCGTATTGTCAGAAAAAATTGAGACAGCATCTATTTCTAAGGTAAAGATAAGATCTCCATTAACATGTGAAGCGAATAGATCAGTTTGTAGGAGATGTTACGGGTGGGCTTTGGCTCATAATCATCTGGTTGATTTGGGTGAGGCAGTAGGAATCATTGCTGCTCAATCTATTGGAGAGCCAGGGACCCAACTGACAATGAGAACTTTCCACACCGGAGGTGTATCAACCGCTGAAAGTGGAGTAGTGAGATCAAAGATATCTGGTAGAGTAGAATTCAGCTCCAAAGCTAAGGTTAGAGGTTACAGAACTCCTCATGGTGTAGAAGCTAAACAAGCTGAAGTTGATTTCGTATTAAAAATAGTTCCTAAAGCAAATACAAACAAAGCCCAAAAAATTGAAGTTTCTAGTGGTTCGCTTTTGTTTGTAGATGATGGTCAGGAAATTAATTCTGATATAACTGTTGCTCAAATCACTGCTGGAGCGGTAAAAAAGAGCGTTGAAAAAGCAACAAAGGATGTTATCTGTGATTTAGCTGGACAAGTAAAGTACGATAAAGTTATTCAACCGAAGGAGGTCACAGATAGGCAGGGAAATATTACTTTAAAAGCCCAAAGATTAGGCAGATTGTGGGTTTTAGCTGGAGATGTTTACAACTTACCACCTAATGCAAGACCAGTAGTTTTATCTGGAAAATTTGTAGATGAAGGAACTGTGTTAGCAGAAGCAAGTCAATCAAGTGAGTATGGGGGACAAGTTAGATTGAGAGAATCTGTAGGAGATTCAAGAGAAGTTCAAATTGTAACTACATCAATGTCTTTAAATAATTTTAAATTAATTGAAGAATCTACTCACTCAGGTCAGATTTATAATTTGGAATCAAGCGATGGAACTACTTATCGTTTGAACACTTCTCCAGGTAGTAAAATCAGTAATGGCCAGGTGATAGCAGATTTGACTGATGAGAGGTTTCGTACAAAAACTGGTGGGTTAGTAAAATATTCATCAGAACTGGGCGTTAAAAAAGCAAGATCATCTAAAAATGGTTTTGAAGTTAGTCAAGGCGGAACATTACTTTGGATTCCCCAAGAGACACATGAAATTAATAAGGATATATCTCTTCTAATGATTGAAGATATGAAATGGATTGAAGCAGGAACAGAGGTTGTAAAAGATATTTTTAGTCAAACATCTGGAATTGTTACGGTTACTCAGAAAAATGATATTCTCCGTGAAATAACAGTAAGAAATGGAACTTTTCATGAGTGTGATGATGAAGAAGTTTTGAATAGATTTACAGAAGAAGGTAATCTAGTAAATCCAGGCGAAAAGATTTTAGATGGTATTGATAATAAAGAAATTTTATTTGTTCAGAGATTAGAAACCTCCAAATGTCGAGGCCTATTATTAAGAACTGTGGAAGAATTCACTATTCCTGATCAAGCGGAATTACCCCAATTAACGCACGTTAAGCAGGATAAAGGACCGCATTTGGGTTTAAAAGCTGTACAAAGGCTTACATATAAAGATGGTGAATTGATAAAATCAGTAGAAGGGGTTGAATTGCTTAGGACACATTTAAGTATTGAAAGTTTTGATGCAACTCCTCAAATGACTATTGATGTTGAGTCGATTGAAGACAAAGATGATTCATCAATCCATAGATTAAATCTAGTAATTTTAGAATCTATTCTTGTAAGAAGAGATACTATGTCGGACTCCAGCCATGGTTCAACACATACAGAATTGCAAGTCAAAAATAATCAAAATGTTAAAGCAGGTGATGTAATAGCTACTACCCAAATTCTTTGTAAAGAATCGGGATTGGTACAATTACCAAATATTATTGACGATGAGCCTGTAAGAAGGTTAATTGTTGAGAGAGAAGAAGACAAAATTAAAATTAAGACTAGTGACAAAGCGGTTGTTAAAGTAGGTGATCGTGTAGTTGATGGTGATCCTATTAGCAAATCTGAAAAATCTACCTCATGTGGAGAGATCGAAGAAGTTTCTAATAGTTCAGTAACTTTAAGACTTGGCAGGCCTTATATGGTTTCTCCTGATTCCGTTCTTCATGTTAAGGATGGCGATTTAGTTCTTAGGGGAGATGGTTTAGCTTTGTTAGTTTTTGAGAGGCAGAAAACAGGAGATATTGTTCAAGGATTACCTCGTATTGAAGAATTGTTAGAAGCTAGGAGACCAAGAGATTCTGCAATTTTATGCAAAAAATCTGGAATTGTTCAGATAAAAAAAGGTAATGATGAAGAATCAGTTTCTTTATCAGTTATTGAAAAAGATGATTCAGTTAACGAATATCAACTTTTAATTGGAAAAAATATAATGGTTAGCGATGGACAACAAGTTACAGGTGGAGAACTGTTAACTGATGGTCCAATTAATCCGCATGAGTTATTAGACTGTTATTTTAATGATTTAAATGATCAAAAACCTCTAATTGATGCAGCTCGAGAATCAATATCAAAACTACAAAGAAGTATGGTCAATGAGGTCCAAAACGTTTATAAATCCCAGGGGGTTGCAATCGATGATAAGCATATTGAAGTTATTGTTAGGCAGATGACAAGTAAAGTCCGCATAGAAGATGCCGGTGATACCACTCTATTGCCTGGCGAACTTGTAGAGTTAAGGCAAGTCGAAGATACAAATCAAGCAATGTCAATTACAGGAGGAGCTCCAGCAGAATTCACTCCAGTTTTGTTAGGTATTACAAAAGCTTCTCTCAACACAGATAGCTTCATTTCAGCAGCATCATTCCAAGAAACTACTAGAGTTCTAACAGAAGCTGCGATTGAAGGTAAATCAGATTGGTTAAGAGGTTTAAAAGAAAATGTTATCATCGGTAGATTAATACCAGCAGGTACTGGATTTAGCGGCTTTGTAGAGGAACTAGCCTCAGAAGCTGGCCCCCATCCAGATATCCTTGCAGAAGAATCTGGTGGATATAGAAGAGCACAAAACTTAAGGCCCGATTATACAGTTGATATGCCACAAACACCTTCTGTAAGTTCTGCTGCAATACTTGATGATCCTAGTGATGAAGATTTGGAAACTACACGAAACCGTCATGGAATAGATCCTTCTTCAAGTAATTTTGCTGCCTTTGCGAGACCTAGTGCTGAAAATCAATTTTCTGAAGATCAATTACCAGATCCTGCTGCCCTAGAGGGACTACAAGAGGAGGGCCTTCTCTCTGATGAATAAATTATATCTGTTATCTTTTTTAGTTATTAGAATGAAATTCTTTATTTGCAACTGATGATTAAGCCTGAGATTGTCCCTAAGAGAAAATTACCTCGTTATGGATTCCATTTGTATAATGAAAGGCTTAACGGAAGATTAGCCATGATTGGATTTATTGCTCTAATTTTTACAGAATTTTTCCTAAAACATGGTTTGTTGTTATGGTGAAAGTGATTCTAAACTAAAGAATTAAATAATTTGAAAAATCTTCTTGGAAGTAGTGTTAAAGAACTAGAAAACGTAGCTTTAAATTATGGTCAAGCTGCATTTAGAGGACGCCAAATCTATAATTGGATCTATAACTTTAGAAATAAGAATAAAAATATTGATCAAATAGAAGTCTTGCCTTTAGATTTTCGCAAAAAGCTAAAAGAAGATGGATTTAAAATAAGTGAACTTAGTCTTCAAGAAAAAAACTTTGCTAATGATGGCACTCTAAAGTTATTACTTTCTACAGTTGACAATGAGAGTGTTGAGTGTGTTGGCATACCAACTGAAAAAAGATTAACTGCATGTCTTTCTAGTCAAGTTGGATGCCCAATGGACTGCAAATTTTGCGCAACCGGTAAGGAGGGTTTGAAGAGATCTTTAAAAGCAAGTGAAATACTAGACCAAATTTTATTTATTGAAAATGAAATGAATAGAAAAGTGACTAATATTGTTTTCATGGGTATGGGAGAACCCCTATTGAATATTGATGACTTGCTTTTGTCAATAAGATCCATAAAAGAGGATTTTGGGATTAGTCAAAGAAAGATAACTGTAAGCACGGTTGCTATTCCAAAAATGATAACTAAATTATCAGAAAAATCTTTTCAAATTTTAGGTAATTGTCAGTTTACGTTAGCAATAAGCCTACATGCCTCAAACCAAAAAACAAGAGAAACGATAATTCCAAGTGCAAAAAACTATGAGATCAAAAATATCATTGAAGATTGTAAGCAGTTCGTAAGAGATACAGGTAGAAGGGTAAGTTTTGAATATTTAATGCTAAACGGGATTAATGATAAATTAGAACATGCTAATGAATTGAGTAATTTGCTAAAGGGCTTTCAATGCCACGTTAATTTAATACAGTATAATCAAATTGATAAGGTGGAATTTAAACGAGCTCCGTTAAAAAATCTTCAATTATTTCAATCTAGACTTTCTAATAATGGGATAGCTGTTAGCTTTCGAAAAAGCAGGGGATTAGACAAAAATGCTGCATGTGGTCAGCTAAGACAAAATTCAAGAAAAAAGTAGTATTATCTAAGAAAAATTTTTAAAAATCTATTTAACAGGTTATTATTGTGTTAATTAATTTGGATCCTTGAGTTTTATTAAGACAAAAATTTTACCTTTCGCTATCGTGGCACTTTTTGGGATTGCGTTCTTTGCCGTTAGTGCGAGAATTTGGTTGCCTGGAGATATGATGTCGCCTGCTCCAATTAATTAATATTTTTAGTTTTTGAAAATGACAAAGAATAGGGATCCCAATAAAGAAAGCTTAGCTGAAATTGCCGTTGATCCAGATGTTTTAGCCAGAGAATTAGCTTTAGAGATTGAAATAGATCCTTTGGAGCAAATAGATGATGATTCTTTTTCAAAAGGTTTAAATATAACTCAAGAGTGTAATGAAGCTTTAAAAATGCTAGAAGGGAATAGAGAAGAGAGAATACAGGGATTAAGAATATTTTGTGAGTACAGAGATCAAAGATCTTTCCCATTTTTGTTGCCATTATTGGATCAACCTTGCCCTGTCGAGAGAATGAGTGCAGTATATGCTTTAGGTCGTAATCCATGTCCAAGTGCAGTCCATAAACTTGTGAGTCTTTTGGAGACTGACGATAACGCTTATGTCAGAAGAGCGACTGCATGGAGCCTAGCTAATTATGATAACCAAATTGTTTTAAAGCCATTAATTAATGCTTTGAAGAATGATGTTGCAGCAGTAAGGTTATGGTCATCTAGTTCTTTAGCGGAAATTGGAAATGTTTCTTTGGAAAATGCTCAATTAGCAGCAGAACATCTTTTAATAAGTTTAAAGATAGAAAGTGAATCAGGTGTAAGAAGTAATTGCATTTGGTCATTGTGTAGGTTGTACGAAAAATTAAACAATACATTTCAAGAAAGTTTCGTTGATGAATGTACCAAGATAGCCCTTTTCGATAAAGAGCCGTCCGTTATGGAAGAAGCAAAAACTGCCTTGGATTCAATGGGGATGCAAGGTTTTTATAATTAAAAATCCTTAATTTTTACCAAAACCATACAAAAAAAATTGATTTATCTGATATTCAATATAAAAATTAAAATTAATTAACTTGTACCAACTGAAACAAATTATTTTCGTTATTCTATATAAAGTAGATTTACTTAGTACTTGAATTTAATGCCTCAAAAAACATTGAGATTCAAAATTCATCAAGATGGAAGAGTTGAAGAGACTGTTGAAGGATTTACTGGCAACTCATGTAATGAAGCCACAAAAAATCTCGAAGATGCTCTTGGAAAAGTAACAGTTAAGAATAAAACATCTGATGCTTTCATCTCTAATCAAAATGAAA
Organism: Prochlorococcus sp. AG-459-E08; assembly: GCA_003209425.1. Lineage (GTDB taxonomy): Bacteria > Cyanobacteriota > Cyanobacteriia > PCC-6307 > Cyanobiaceae > Prochlorococcus_A. The sequence goes on along the minus strand of QCRB01000012.1, from coordinate 18,322 downwards.
CTTTTAAACAATTAAACAACGAATCTAATGTCACATTTTAGTACTATTAAAACTCAGCTTAAAGAAACAGAGCCTTTAATAAAAGCCTTAAATAATCTTGGCTACCAAGTTAATCAAGAAGAAAAGTTTGTAAAAGGTTATAAAGGCAAATTTACGGCTGTTGATATAAGCATGAATTTACCTAGTGAAACTAAAGTTGGATTCAAATGGGATAATAATTCAAACGCTTATGAATTAGTTACTGACCTAGATTTATGGAAATTTGATATCCCAGTAGAAAGATTTATTTCAAAGGTTACCCAAATGTATGCTTACCAAACAATCATTTCAAAAACAAAAGAAGATGGATATCAAATTGTGGAACAAAAAAATAAAAATGATGGTTCTATTGAGTTGGTCTTAACCAAGTGGGAAAACTGATATCAGAATATGGATTCTATCGATCCATTATGTAATATTCAAAAAAATATTGAAGTTTCAGGCTTTGAACCTGTTTTAGGTGGTCAATTAGCAGAAAAAGCTGTATGGGTTGATGAAGCTAGATGTATTGGCTGTAAATACTGTGTGCACGTAGCTTCAAATACTTTTTTAGTAGATGAATTTCATGGTCGGAGTCGAGCTGTTAGACAAGATGGAGATAGTCTTGATGTTATACAAGAAGCAATAGACACATGCCCAGTTGATTGTATTCACTGGGTGAAGTTTAAAGAATTGGTTGATTTAGAGAATAGTCTCGATAGGGATATGTTTCAATCATTTGGAAAACCACCAAGAATGAATAAGCATTAATTCTGAAAAGATGCAATATCGAAGATTTGGCCGAACCAATCTAAAGATTCCTATTTTATCTTTGGGAGGTATGAGATTTCAGAAAAGTTGGGATCAATTAGATTTTTCTGAGATTTCATATGAAGAACAAAATAAAGTAGAAGATATATTAAATCTGGCTAATAAATATGGTTTAAGTCATATAGAAACTGCTAAGTACTATGGAACTTCTGAAGTTCAATTGGGAATCGGTTTTCAAAATACTAAAAAAATCCCAGATATTGTTCAGACAAAGATTCCTCCAAATAATGATCCAGAAATTTTTGAAAGAGAAGTTATAACAAGTATTGAAAAATTGAAAGTTAAAAGAGTTGATTTGTTAGCAATACATGGCATTAATACTGATGAACATTTACATCAGGCTATTAAAAATGGAGGCTGCATTGATATTTTAAGGCGTTTGCAAAAAGAAAATTTAATCGGATCTATTGGATTTTCCACCCATGGAAAAGCTTCGCTCATTGAGAAGGCTATATCAACAAACTTATTTGATTATGTCAATTTACATTGGTATTTCATAAATCAAGAAAACACTAAAGTTATAAATTTAGCAAATAAGTATGATCTTGGGGTTTTCATAATAAGTCCTACTGATAAAGGGGGACATCTACATACTCCCTCAACAAAAATGTTGGAACTTTGTAGCCCACTTCATCCTATAGTTTTTAATGATCTTTTTTGCTTGAGAAATAAAAAAGTCCATACTCTTAGTGTTGGTATTGCAAAAGAAACAGATTTTGATCTTCATTTAGAAGCTGTCTCTTTGTTATCAGAATCTGAGAAGTATGTTCCAAATATAATAAACACATTAAGGCAGGAATCAATTAATTCTCTCGGTTTAGAGTGGTATCAAAATTGGGATAGAAATTTACCTAGTTGGGAACATACGCCAGGTAATATTAATATTCCTGTTCTGCTTTGGCTTTCAAATTTAATGGAATGGTTAGATATGGAAGGATTTGCAAAAGCTAGATATCAATTGCTTGGCAACGGAAGCCATTGGTTCCCAGGATGTAACGCTAATTTAATAGATGTGGATGTCTCAGAAGGACAATTAATGAAAGTTTTAGAAGGCCATATAAATCCAAAAAAAGTTATATATAAATTGAGAACTTTAAAAGAAAAATTTGGAGATAAGATTGCTAGAAGATTATCAAAAAAATAATTTTATAATGGTTTTTTCTCAGGTTTACCAACTTTCCTTGGGTAAATTTCAGGGCAAAAATTTTTTGGCTGAATAATGATAATATTGCGGCTACCTTTACCTCGTGGTAAAAAGATTTTCTTTTTTTCTTTAAATTTACCTTCTAGTATCTCTAAAGTTTTATTTAGATTTTTACTTTCTTCTTCAGTCCATTTACCACAATATAAAACTCCTAGCCCTTCTCTTTTTAGCATTGGTAGTATATATTCTGAAACTGTTGATGGATTACTCACCGCTCTAGTGGTGGCTATATTGAAGTTATTTCTCATTGAAGATCGATGGGCTAAGTTTTCAATACGATCATTGATTATATGAATTTTGTTCTTGAAATTAATCTCTTGAATTAAAATTTTTAGTGAATCTGTTTTCTTTTTTGAAGAATCAATCAAGTATATTTCTGAAGTAGGATGAGTTATGGCATAAGCTAAACCAGGGAAGCCACACCCAGATCCAATATCTAAAAATTTTTTATTATCAAAATTAATATTCGGGAAAGACTTAAATGGCCAAATACTGTCAAAAACTTGAGATATCCAATAATCATCCCCATTAACTAATCTCGTTAGATTAGTTTTTTTATTTAATTCTTCAATTTTAATTTGCAATTCTTGAAACATCTTTATTTCTTCTTTAGTAATTAAGGCAGAAATTTCTTTCGGAATGTTTTGTTTTTTCATTTGGTCATAAATATAAATTTTTTACCATTCATTAAATACATTCTATTTATTAAAAATTTATTAGAATTACAATATTAATAAAGATTATTTTGAAAGGCGAAATCTCTTATTACAAAATTTTAGGTGTAAATGAAAATGCATCAAATCATGAATTAAGAAAAGCATTTTGCAAACTATCCATTGAGTTGCATCCTGATACAACCTCTCTAGAAATAGACGACGCTAAAAGTAAATTCCAAGAAGTTTTAGAAGCTTACGAAAACTTAAATAATAGTAATTTGAGAAAAATTTATGATGAAAAGCTAAAGGAAAAAATAAGAACTAAAAGTAGTACAAACGTTTTAAATAATTTAATAATCGATTCTAATAATAAAAATTTAGTAGGGAATAGAAGACCTTTTTCAAATGGTGAATTGTTTTCGTTATTTCTCTTAATTATTATCATTTCTATCAGTTTGATTTGTTCAATTTTTATTGCATCTTTTACTGGCAAAGAATTAGATACAATACCAACCTGGTTAATAAAATGATTATTTAAAATTCTGTGAATCTCTCTAATAAACCTATAAACCAACACTCTCTTCAATCATTGGAATCGTGGCTAGGTGATTTAGGTGCGGTCAAGGATATTAATAATCCATCTAAATGGTATATTTTACTATCAAGCTGGAATGCAACTATTATTTTTGAAGAAGAAGATTTAAGTGTTATTTGGGAGACTAAAGGGCAAGAAACTAAAAGACTTTTTTCCTATTGTATTAATAGAGAAGATGTGGAAAATGCAATACTGCAGGGACCTTAAATATTATCTAAAAATTGTCTAGGATTTGCTTTATTATCCAGTAACTTTTTGCTAATTGGTCATCTGTTATACAAAGAGGCGGCAAAAGGTAAATAACATTCCCAAGCGGTCTAATAAATAAACCTTTTTCTATCGCTAGACTCTTTATTTCTTTCCCAATATTATTGAAATAACCTTTTTTGTTCCCAATATCTAAATCGAAGGCAGCAATTGTGCCGGCTACCCTTATTTTTTTTATATAAGGTAGGTTTTTAAATTTAATTAAGTGTGATAAATGTTTTTCTTCAAATGAAAGGTATTTGTGCGGTTCTTTTTCTAATAAATCAAGGCTAGCGTTTGCCGCAGCACAACCTAAAGGATTAGCAGTAAAACTATGTCCATGCCAAAAAGTTTTTCTTGGGGAATCATCAATAAAGGATTGAAAAATTTTTTCTTTACATAAAGTTATTCCCATTGGTAAAAATCCACCAGTTAAGCCTTTTGAAATACTCATTAAATCAGGAACGATTTTTGCCTTTTGAAACGCAAAAAGACTTCCACATCTTCCAAACCCAGTCAAAACTTCATCAGCAATTAACAAAGAATTATTATTTTTTATAATTTCTGAAACTTTTTTTATAAACTGAGGCCTAACCATATTCATTCCTCCTGCTCCTTGAACAAGTGGCTCAAGGATTACTGCAACTGTCGGAGTTTGAAGTAGAGATTCTAATTTTTGGATCGCCTCATTTTCTTTATTTTCTACTTCTTCATCGTTCATCCAAGTTGAAGGCCAGGGGACTCTCCTAACTGGGAACATAAGATTATCGAAATTCTCATTAAAAATATTTCTCTCACCTAAAGCCATTGCTCCAAATGTATCGCCATGATAAGCTCCATCAAAAGCTACTATTTGAGTTCTTGTTTCTCCTCTATTTTGCCATGATTGGAAGGCAATTTTTAAAGCGACTTCCACTGCAGTAGAACCGTTATCAGAAAAGAATAATCTTTCTAGTTTTGTTAATTCACTTAGTCTTTCCGCCAATTTTTTTGCCTGTGGATGTAAAAAATCAGCAAATATAACTTGCTCAAGTTTTTTTGATTGATTGAAAATAGCATTCGCAATATATTCGTTACTATGACCATGAAGAGTTACCCACCAACTACTAATTGCATCTATTAGCTCTTTTTTAGGATTTTTAGTAAATAGGAGGGCATCTTTACCATGAGTTACTTCTATTTGCGGTTTGCTGTTATTGATTTGTGTAAAAGGTGGCCAAATATTTGGGTGCCAATCTTGATTTGGAGTTTTTGAATCCAAAGATTTCATTTAACTTATTTTTGAGTTTAAAAGTGAGATCAACTTATTCTTGATGTCTAGTTCTTTCCATAGTATATCTAAATTGTTTGAGTCCATTTTTTTGATGTAAGGAAATTCAGCAATTAATGGAATACCACTAAAATCGACTAGAGTTTTTGGATTATCTAGGTGTTTTTCGCCATTGACTACTAAACCTAAAATCTCAATATTTCTTCGTTTTAAGGCCTCAATACTAAGCAGGGTATGGTTAAGAGTGCCAAGTGAGCTCTTACATACAAGTATTACCGGAAGATTCCATTGTTTTATTTGATCTATTTGCAAAAAATTCCGTGTTATTGGAACCATTAATCCACCTGCAGTTTCTACAATTAATGAGCCTTGAACTTTTGGCAATCTCAACTTGTCAAAGTTAATAGTTTTTTGATCTATTTCAGCAGCCCAATGAGGAGAAAGAGGTTTCGTAAAGACATAAGCTTCTTTGATGATTTTCTTTTTACTTAATTGTGCAAGTTTTTTAACAGTTTGACTATCAGTTTGCGATTCAATACCGCTTTGAATAGGCTTCCAATAAAAGGAATTTAATCCTTTAACTAAAAAAGAGCTAATTAAAGTTTTCCCAATATCAGTACCTGTTCCACAAATTATAAATTTGAAAATACTATCCTGACTATTCATAATTTCTTTATGATTTGAATCTCAATTTGCCATGAAAGGTTAACTGTATTATTGTAATTCTTTGGCCAAAACTTTTGAATTTTTTTTAACTCCTTCACTGTTTTGCGTCTACTATTTGTTGATTGTGCCCCTATATTTTTAATGCTTCTAAAAAGCTTATATACATCTTCAAAATTTTCAAGATAATTAAACTTTTCTGAATAATGAATTTCAGTTGATTTAAAATCTTTTAATAATTCTTTAGAGCAAAGGAAATTAAGACCACTATATTCAATATCAATTTTTCTACAAGTATCTTTCCATTCAGGAAAACAATCTATTGTTGGATAAGAAATGATTAAAAAACCTCCAGATTTTAATTTACTAAACCAATTTTTTATTATCTTTTCTGGATTGTTTAACCAATGGATGCAAAAGTTAGATGTTATTAGAGAACAGTTATTGATTGCAGGAGGTAAATCATTATTCAAATCCCATAAAATTTTTTTACTAGATAATTTATTCTCAAGAAGCATTTTTTTGCTGAAATCAATTCTGGCTACTTTTTGGGAAGAAAATTTTTTTTCTATTTCATCAGCTAATATTCCTGGTCCTGATCCTAGATCTATCCATTCACCTTTTTTTTGGGGATTTAATTCTTTGATAAATTGAACAATCTTTTTTGCAAAAAATTTCTGAATATTTGAATGCTCGAAATACCGATATGCAGCATCATTGAAATTATTTTTTATTGTCTCATTCCACTTTTTACTATCCATTTTCATCATTAAGTTTATTAAGTAAGATCTCGTATAAATTTAAATTATTCAAGCAATGACCTTGCTGAGCTAATTTAATTAAAATTGGCTTCCTATCAAGTGTTTTATTTAAGGAATCTAAAAAGTTATTATTTGATTCGTTGTCAAGAATCAAATCATTTTCTGATTTTATAAAAATAATTTTGCAATCTTTTCTTAAAAATACTGGGAAATCTCTATTGATGTAAAGTTGTTTTAAATCATCTAAAAGAAGAGTTTTATTTAAACTCTCTAAACTTTTATAAAAGATATTTTTAAAACTATTATTCATATGATTTGGCATAAATGATCTATGTATAAATTCTTTCAACATATCCTTAGGTTCATCTTTTATGATTTTTGTTTCCATTCTTTTTAGAGACCTCAAAATAAAGTTTCTCTTATTACTTAAAGGAATAAAATTATTAAAAGAATTTATAAGAACAATATGAGTTGATTCTTTTAAGATTTTTTTTTGCATTATATGAAAACCAAATGAATGGCATAAAGTCATTTTGATTTCTTTTTTAGATTCGCTTTTAATCCATTTTGCTTGATAATTATTTGTTGAAAAATAGCCCCTTTCATTATCTTGCCAATGCCAATTATTATTTAAAAAATCAACTTTATAATCATCCCAGAAATATTTATTTAGTCCCCACCCATGTTGAGTAATAATTTGTTTCATTTAAACTCTTTTAATACTGTAATGAAATTTTTTAGCAGATTCAAATCTAAGTTTCTTCGTATTGTTATTCTGATTCTTGATTGCCCGACTGGAACAGTAGGAGGTCTTATCGCAATTGCTAAAAACCCATTTTCCTCAAGATATTTTTGTAGATAAATCGCCTTCTCTTCTTGGCCAACAACAATTGATAAAATATGAGAATCTCCCTGAATTGGAAAACTAAAATTTTTAATAATTTCATCTTTCCATATCTTCGCAGAAGATAACAACTCATTACCCCATTCTTTATTTTCTAAAATTTTTTTTAAACCTTCTAGTGCTCCAGCAGCTAAAGATGGCGCTAGAGCGGTTGTATACCTAAATGCACCACTTGTTTGGATAAGATACTCACCAATTTCTGAATTGGAGGCTATGAAAGCTCCACCGCTTCCAAATGCTTTTCCAAAAGTTCCAGTAATTATAGTTATATCTGAACGGCAATTAAAACTTAAACCCCTGCCTTCAGGGCCCAAGATCCCAATTGCATGGGCTTCGTCAACTAACAATTGAACACTATTTTTTTTGCAAATTTCTGTTATTTTTCTGAGAGGAGCTATTGATCCCTCCATGCTATAAAGAGATTCGACAACAACTAAAATGGAATTTTTTGTGGGGTTAGATTTAATAATTTTATCTTCTAAATCTTTTAAATTATTGTGTGAGAATCGAACTAGTTTAGCTTGAGCAGCTTTAACTCCAACTAATAAAGAGTTATGGATCAATTTATCTGCTATTACAATACTATTTCTGTTTGCTAAAGCCTGGATAGCGGCTATATTTGCTTGAAATCCACTTGGGAAAAGTAATACTTTCTCTTGATCAAGCCACTTGGCAAGTTCTGTTTCTAATAAATTATGTATTGGTCTTGAACCTGTTATAAATCTAGAGCTTCCTGAACCAATACCTTCTAACATGCTTATTTCGTAAGCAGCTTTTATTAAATCCTTGTCCCTACTTAATCCAAAATAATCATTACTGCATAAGTCTATAAGTTTTTTATTTTGCGAATTTAAACTTAGAAGTTCGAATGATTTTTTACCTAAAGAAAATGTTTTTAATTTACGGATTCTATTTTTTGGAATTTTTATTTTTTTCATTTTGGCAAAATAAAATATAGTGGATTTAATTAAAAAGATTTAGATTTACTATTAAAGTTTGCAAGGTATTTTTTGTTTATTAATATCTATATAGATCATATATTAAGAAGTTAACTCATCCTCTCTTCAATCACAATTATTGCTTAATTTAGAGGAATATTTCCCCTTTCCGCTAGATGATTTCCAATTGGAAGCAATTCATGCTATTAATAGCGGAAATTCTGTTGTTTTAACGGCACCAACAGGTTCGGGTAAAACATTGATAGGTGAATTTGCTATATATAGAGGCTTATCTCATGAGAGTAGAGTTTTTTATACAACACCTTTAAAAGCCCTATCAAATCAAAAGTTTAGAGATTTTGCTAATCAATATGGTGAGAATAAAGTTGGTCTTTTAACTGGAGATATAAGTATAAACAGAGAAGCACCAATCTTAGTCATGACTACTGAGATTTTCAGGAACATGCTTTATGGCGAATTTGATGAATTTGATGATCCCTTAGAGAATTTAGAATCTGTGATTCTTGATGAATGCCATTATATGAATGACCCCCAAAGAGGCACAGTTTGGGAAGAAACTATAATCCATTGCCCTACTAGAACTCAAATAATAGCTTTGTCAGCAACAATAGCCAATGCAGATCAACTACAAAATTGGATAGAAAAAGTTCATGGGCCCACAGTACTAATTAATAGTGATAGGAGACCAGTCCCACTTGATTTTATTTTTTGTAGTGTTAAAGGCCTCCATCCACTTTTAAATAATAAGGGTAATGGAATTCATCCAAACTGTAAGATTTGGAGAGCTCCTAAAGGGCAGAAAATGAGAGGAAAAGTGGGCAGGATAATCCAACCAAAGTCTCCCTCAATTGGCTTTGTGATCTCTAAACTAGCTGAAAGAAATATGTTGCCAGCTATTTATTTTATTTTTAGTAGAAGAGGATGTGACAAGGCTATTGAGAATATTAAAGACTTAACTTTAGTAAGTTATTCAGAAGCGAATATGATATCCCAAAAATTAGATGTTTATCTTAAAAATAATCAAGAGGCAATTAAAGATAAATCTCAATGCGAGGCATTAAAACGAGGTATTGCATCTCACCATGCTGGATTATTGCCTGCATGGAAAGAATTGGTTGAGGAATTATTTCAGCAAGGTTTGATAAAAGTTGTTTTTGCAACAGAAACTCTTGCTGCAGGAATTAATATGCCCGCAAGAACCACTGTTATTTCTTCTTTATCAAAAAGGACAGAAGATGGGCATAGATTATTATTTAGCAGTGAATTTTTGCAAATGTCCGGTAGAGCTGGAAGAAGAGGAAAAGATACCCAAGGATATGTTGTTACATTACAAACAAGATTCGAAGGTGCCAAAGAGGCAAGTGCACTGGCTATTAGCAAACCAAATTCTTTAGAGAGTCAATTCACTCCTAGTTATGGAATGGTACTTAATCTTTTACAAAGTTATACTTTAGAGAAGTCTAAAGAATTAATTAAAAGAAGTTTTGGTAGTTTTTTATATTTAGGTGAATCTTCAGGTGAGAATATGATTCTTGAAAATTTAGATAAGGATTTAATTGAATTAAAAAAAATTACATCTAACGTTTCATGGGAAGATTTTGATGCCTACGAAAAGTTAAAAAATCGTCTTAAAGAAGAGAGAAGACTCTTGAAAATTTTAGAAAAACAAGCAGCAGAAAAATTATCAGAAGAGATCACTAATGCACTCCCATATATTAAAGAGGGAAGCTTAATTTCAATCAAAGCTCCTCAAATTAAAAGAAAAATTGTTCCAGGATTAATTTGTAAGAAAATATATGAATCCCAAAAAATTAAGAGTTTATTATGTTTGACAATTGATAATTTATTTATTCTTATAAAACCCTCATATATAGTAAGTATTTTTAATGATTTGGAAGCAATTGATGTCTTAGGACTTGAAGTACCAAAGATGTATTTTTCTGGAGAGGTATTTAGGGGAGATGATACGTCGCAGTGTTATGCGGATCGAATTTTAGAAGTTTCTAAAAAAAATGATTTACAAACTCCACAATATGATTTGACAACGGAAGTTTTGGCACAACAGCAACAAATAAATAATTTAGAAGAAACACTCAATGATCATCCCGCACATAGATTTGGAGACTCTAGGAAATTAAAAAAATATAGAAAAAGAATTGTTGATGTTGAACAAGAAATTTATATGAGAAAAAAACTTCTTGAGGATAAAGAAAATCACAACTGGAGAACTTTTACCGATTTGATTAAAATTTTGAGTCATTTCGGTTGTTTAAATGATTTGGAATTGACAGAAGTTGGACAAACAATTGGTGCAATAAGAAGTGAAAATGAATTATGGATTGGTCTTGTTTTAGTTAGTGGTTATTTAGACGATTTAGATCCTCCTGAGCTAGCTGCAATTATTCAATCTATATGTGTTGATATAAGGAGGCCTAATCTTTGGTGTAATTTTAAGCCTTCTTTAAAGGTAATAGATGTTTTTAATGAATTAGATGGTTTAAGAAAATTAGTCGCTTCTCAACAAAATAAGTTTCATATTGAAATTCCTATTTATTTAGAAACAGAGTTGACTGGAATTATTTCTGAATGGGCAAGGGGAAAAAAATGGAAAGATTTGGTTTTTAATACTTCATTAGACGAAGGTGATGTAGTGAGGATTATTAGAAGATCAATTGATGTTCTTTCTCAAGTTCAATACTGTATTGGTGTAAGTAATAAATTAAAAAGCAAAGCAAAGCTAGTATTAAAAGCTATTAATCGTTTTCCTGTTTCTGAATCTAATGATCTTATAAAAGTCTCTGAAGATATTAATCCTGCGACAAAAAGAATTGACAATGATTCATAAATTTTTTAATCAAATCATTGAATTAATATTCATCGCTTCATCAAATTCATCTTCGTTTAAATAACCTAATTTAAGTGTTGCCTCTTTTAAATTTAATGATTCTTTGAAGGCAAGGTTTGCAATTTCAGCTGCTTTTTCGTAACCAACTTTTGGCACTATGGCTGTAACCAACATTAGTGAATTTTCTAAATTTAACTTCATATTTTTTTGATTAGGTTCCATCCCATCAACTAATTTTATTTTGAAGTTTTCTATTGCATTTTTAAGTAATTTTAAACTTGTAAGAATATTAAATCCAATAAGAGGCTTATATTCATTCATCTGTAAAGTGCCGCTAGAATTTGCCATTGAAACTGCATATTCAAGACCCATTATTTGAGTGCAAACCATAGATAAGGCTTCGCATTGAGTCGGATTTACTTTGCCTGGCATGATAGAACTTCCAGGTTCATTTTGAGGGATAATTAATTCATATATTCCTGATCTTGGACCAGAAGATAGAATTTTTATATCATTTGAAATTTTAAATAATGCACCTGCTAATATTTTTATCTGACTCATTACTTGAGCTAGACGATCATGCGAGGCCATGATAGAAAAATTATTTTTTGATTGATAGAACATTAGATTCGTATCATTGGAAATTGATTTTATAGACTTTTCACAAAATCCTTTTGGACAATTAATCCCAGTACCAACTGCAGTTCCTCCCAGAGGTAAGAAATACAATTCATTCAGACTCATAATAATTGCATTCTCAGCATCTTTAAGTTGCTCTGACCATCCTGATATTTCTTGCCCAAAAGTAAGAGGCACTGCATCTTGAAAATGGGTTCTTCCTATCTTTATAAGGTCTTTCCATTCTTCACTTTTTTTATCAAGCATCTTGGTAAGTTCTCTTATCGTTGGAACTAAATTTTTGATTATTTCATTTACAACAGATATTTGAATAGCAGAAGGAAAAGTATCATTTGTTGACTGCGATTTATTCACATCATCATTCGGATGAATTGGTTGATGACTACCAAGCTCTGAATTTGTTTTTAATGCTGCAATATTTGAAATTACCTCATTAACATTCATATTTGTTTGCGTGCCACTCCCTGTTTGCCAAACTTTTAAGGGAAACTGTGAATCATGAAGCCCATCAAGTATTTCTGTACATGCCTCTACAATCAAATCTTTTTTTCTTTTATCTATTAACCCTAAATTGAAATTCGCAATTGAAGCAGCTTTTTTTATGAGGGTTATTGAATAAATTAACTCAATTGGAATTAATTCTTCTCCAATAGAAAAATTTATTATTGATCTTTGGGTTTGGGCACCCCATAAAGCTTTGATGGGAACCTCTATTGTTCCCATGCTATCTTTTTCAATCCTAAAGTTTTTTGTCATTATTCCTCTGAAAACACTGGTTTAACTTAGATAAGGTTTTCAGTAATCCTAGATACCGAGCTTCTCCCATATTACACTTAAATTATTGAGATGAATTGAAGGATTAAAACATTCTTCTAAATCACTTTGATCAATAAAACTCATAATTTCATTATCTCTATCTATATTTTCTTTAAAATTACCATTCTCAGTATTCCATGCCTGATGTGCATTTTTTTGTACTAAGCTATAAGCCTTTTCTCTAGACATGCCCTTCTCTACAAGTAAAAGCAAAACTTTCTGACTAAAGATTACACCACCATATATATTTAAATTTTTGAGCATATTTTTTGGATAAACTCCTAAATTGCTTACTATATCTTTCATTTCCCTGAGCATAAAATGCAAACAGATTGATACGTCAGGCAACATGATACGTTCATTTGAACTATGGCTTATATCTCTTTCGTGCCAAAGTGGAACATTTTCCAGTGCAGTTAAGACGTAACTTCTTAAAATTCTTGCTAAACCGCTTACTCTTTCACTTCGAATAGGATTTCTTTTATGAGGCATAGCAGAACTTCCTTTTTGCCCTTTTGTAAATCCCTCCTCAACTTCTAAAACATCAGTTCTTTGTAGATTTCTTATTTCAGTTGCGAATCTATCTAATGAAGCGCCTACTAGTGCAATAGTTTGCACATATTCTGCATGTCTGTCTCTTGATATAACCTGCGTACTAGCTGTATCTGGTTTTAAGCCTAGTAAATCGCAAGTTATTTGTTCTACTTTGGGATTTGTATTAGCGTAAGTTCCCATGGCTCCACTTATTTGTCCAATTGCTACAGATTCTTTCACTGTTAACAATCTTTTTTTGTTCCTTATTATTTCTGCTAACCATCCAGCAAGTTTAAAACCGAAGGAAATTGGTTCACCATGAATTGCATGTGATCTGCCAATCATTAATGTATTTTTATGCTTTCTTGCTAATAATCTGACTTCATTTTCTAGTTTCTCAATTTCATCTAATAACAATTGACAAGAATCTTTTAACTGAAGAGATAAGCCAGTATCAAGTACATCACTGCTGGTCATACCAACATGTATGTATCTTCCAGAGTCTCCTACAAATTCATTAACGCTTGTAAGAAATGCTATGACATCATGTTTAACTTCTTTCTCAATTTCTGTAATTCTAGATTCATCAAACTTTGCATTTAAACGTATGTCTTTCATTGCATCCTCAGGAATTTTCCCGAGGGAAAAATTTGCTTCACATGCAGCTATTTCAACCTTAAGCCAACTCTGGAATTTTGCGCTTTCAGTCCAGATTTTCCCCATTTCGGGTAATGTGTAACGCTCGATCACAATTTTTATTAATTATCAATTTAAACTTTATAACCAAAATCGAATTATTGCCCTATACCTTAAGGATGTACTTGCCATTGAACATATTTCCCTGATTATTATTTTCATATGTAACATTTTTCTTCCTAATAAAGACTGTTTAAATTTAAAAATCTTTAAAGTTATTTCCTTCGTTAAAAATGGGTAATTTTTGAGTTCTAATTTAAAATTAGAGAGCATTAAAGAATTTGGATCTTAATCTTGTAGAAGTTCATTATTCAGTCTTTTCTATTGATTAGTTGATGATTAAAAAAAGTAGATTAGACCTTTATCTTTTTAATAAAGGTTTATGTGAAACTCGTCAAAAAGCCCAAGGCTTAATTCTTGCTGGCAAGGTTAGAGATGGTAATGGAAAAGTATTGGATAAACCTGGCCAGCAAGTATTAATAGGATCTGAATTTTTTATTGATACAGAACCAATGTTTGTTTCAAGGGGAGGAGAAAAATTATTGGAGGCATTTGAAAGACTTGAAATTAAAGTAAAAGATAAAATATGTATTGATGCAGGAATCTCAACTGGGGGCTTTACTGATTGCTTGTTGCAACAAGGAGCAAAATTAGTTTATGGAATAGATGTTGGTTATGGACAGACTGCATGGAAGATTAGAAATAACCCAAAAGTCATACTTTTTGAACGCACAAATATTCGAAATTTAAAACCTCGTGATCTTTTATCTAGAAGTGATGAATTGCCAAATTTTGTTGTTGCCGATTTGTCTTTTATTTCATTAAGGTTAGTTTTTAAATCTATTAGTGATTTATTAGTAGGTAATTCTATAGAGGGAATATTTTTAATTAAACCCCAGTTTGAGGTGGGTAAAGATAAAGTTAGCAAAGGTGGTGTAGTTCGTAATCCAAAATTCCATACTGAGGCTATAGAGTCGGTTATAGATACTGCTAAAAGTTTTCAATGGAATATAAAGAATTTGATAGCTTCTCCTTTAGTAGGTCCTGCTGGAAATCATGAATATCTAGCTTGGATGTGCTTAAAAAGTGAATCAAATCCAAAAATTAATAGTGAATATATAAAAAATTTAGTAAATGAAACTCTTTGAATTAGAGAGCTTCTTCATCTTTATCGCCAGTTCTAATTCTCACAACAGAATCTATTGATGTGATGAATATTTTTCCGTCACCTATCTCTCCAGTTTTCGCTGCTTCAGCAATCGCATCTATGACTGAATTAACCTTTTCATCTTCTACGACAACTTCTACTTTGAGTTTCTGAAGGAATTCAACAGTGAATTCGGAACCTCTATATCTTTCAACCTGTCCTTTTTGTCTCCCAAAACCTCTAACTTCACTCACTGTCATTCCAACGATACCAGAGTTTACTAATGCAATTTTTACATCCTCCAGTTTAAATGGACGTATGATTGCCTCAATTTTCTTCATTTTTAGAGAATATATATCAACATTTTAATTGTTTTTTGGAAAAACATCCAACATTGAAATATCTGAAAAACATTTAATGTTGAGACCTGCATTCATGGCGTCTTCAATTAATAATTTGGAATTTTCCTCTGAAATAATTACTGCACTATTTGATAAAGCCTCCCACTGATCATTTTCAAAGTGTGTTTGAAGCCATAACATACCTATTGCACTTTGAGGCTGAATGGATTTATTAGAATTGTTATCGATAGTTATCAAACAAATGTCCATTAAATTTTTTGGAACTCAACATATCTAAGCCTTTAGAATGGCATTATGAATGTTATCTATGATACAAAAATAAGATTTAACAGCTTTTGACTTAGTTAACTGTAATACTAAAGCTCGTTGAGATTTTTGCGTATTTTGCTCTTTTTATATAGGTTTAGTAAAAAGGTTCTATGAACAATGAGTACAGTTAAATTTGATGATTCGACACAAAGACCACTATATGGTGAGAGAATTATTGAAGAATCAAAAATAATTTGTTTTGAGAATCCAAATAAGAAAAGAATCTATGAAATTTCTATTCAGTTACCTGAATTCACATGTAAGTGCCCCTTTTCTGGGTATCCAGATTTTGCGAAACTAAATATTATTTATCAACCTAATTTGAAAGTCTATGAGTTGAAGTCTCTAAAGCTTTATATTAACAATTTTAGAGATATGAAAATATCACATGAGGAAGTTGTTAATAGAATTATGGATGATTTAGTTAATGCAGGCTCACCTCACTGGATACATTTAAATGCTGAATTTAACCCCAGAGGTAATGTTTCTATGCAGTTAGATATTTTTAGTGGAAAGAAAAAAAATAATTAAAAATTTTTTAATTCATCTGATATTTTAAAAAATTCTTTTTTAAAACCAACTAGATTTTTATTGCTTAGACCTCCAATGGATAGCTTTTGTGATTCTTTATTTACTAGAATCCATAATTGATTAGTTGGGATCAGACTTATTATTGTTCCAAAAATTATTAAGATAAAAGAAAAGTAAATAAATGGTATAGACGGATCATTTTTAATTATTAATCCACTGCTTGGGATTACCTTTTTCAAAGATAATTTTGAAGAGTTAACTTCCAAGGGCTCATCATTCAAGTAGAGAATATTCTCGGAAAAATTTTCTATATTGGAAATTTTAAGTGGACCATTTTCATTATCTATTGTTAAAAGGAAATTTTTTTTAGTCTCTGAACCTAATTCAATTAAAACCCCCCAAACTTGTTTGCTGATTTCAGGAATCTCCTTTAGCTGTAATTGATACAGGATGTTATCAATTTCTAAAACGACATTCGATATTGCCCAATCAGCTTGATAAATAGTTAATCCTTTAAACCTTATAGGGTGATTTACTTTGGCAGTTTTTATTTCATTTAATTTTAAATCTTCAGAAGAAAAATCTAACTTTGAAATGAACTGCTTGGGTATACCATCACTTTCTCGTTCTATAGAAAAATCGACTAACTTTACAATAGCTATTGAGTTTGTGCTCTCATTAATAAGATCCAAGCTTTCACCAGGCAATAAATATTGTTCTTTTGATTGGCTTGTAAAACTCCCATATGCTGAACCTATTAGTAAAATTATTAATCCAATATGTACAACTAAGGGACCTATTTTTCCAATTAAACCCCTTCTTGCAGAAATATGACTTTTAAATTTGTATGTTTTCCACCCTCTTTTTTTGAGTAACAAATCAGCTTTTGAAATATAGTCTTCATCTTTATTGATTTTGTGATTTGAAGTTAATTGCAGTTTGCTAAATTTTCTTTCGCTCTCATATTCAATCCACTTTAATGAAGCTTTTAATGAAGGGATTTGCCTTTTGAAACTACAAGCTGCTAGAGAAATACAAAGAAGAATTAATGAAAATAAAAACCAAAAGCTCGTGTATACATGATCTAATTGAAGTCTTAAAACTTTTTCTCCATTTAAAAATCCAAAGATAGGAGCATCATCGAAAATATCAATGTAGAGTTTTTTTTCATTACCTTGAGGTATGAAAGTTCCTATGCCACTTGTAATGGCTATGAAAATTATGAGTGATATAGCGAATCTTAAACTTGATATTTTTAAAATTAAATTCTTAAAAATTATCATTTAAATCCAATTTGAAAATAAATTTAATAAACCTAGGGAAACTAAAAATATCCCACTTAAAGTAGGAATTATTTGACTAAATTTTCTAAGCTCTAAAAATTTTTTTAAGTTTTCTGCAGTAGCCCCAGCAACGATGAGTGGGGATACTTGGCCTATTCCAAAGAAAAATAAAAAAATAATAGAGATTGTCGGGTTTTTAGCTTGCGATACCCATGCCAGAAGAGTTGCTAAAACTGGTGTAATACATGGTGAAGAGGCCAGTCCAAAAGTAGTGCCTATCGCAAAAGGTGCTAGAAAAGATGGTATTTTATCTTCAATTATTTTGAAATCAGGTCCATTAGGGAGCTGAAACTTTAAAATTCCTAGTAAATTTAAACCCATTATTATTGCTATTAAGGCAACAACAGAAGTGTAATACGATGGAAGTTGTCCGTAAATTTTACCTAAGAATCCACTAGCAGCTCCTAGTGCAACGAGTGAAAAAACGACTCCTCCTGAAAAACTAATAAGTTTAAATTTATTTTTCTCTGTTCCTCCAATATAAGCAATTGTAATTGGAAATAATGATAATGAACATGGTCCAAGACTAGTTAATAGTCCTGCGCTAAAAACCAAAAAAATAGTAAAAGGGCCAGGATTATTAAGACCATTCTGCATAAGTAGATTACCTTTTTGAGATAATTCTGAAATAACTAAATTAAATGATTCGATAGCTTAACTTAAATCATTCAAATTCTAACTAATTAAGAGTCTTTCGTGTACTAATCATGCCAACGAATCCTGTTGATTCTAATGAACATCTCAGTAACATCCCTGCAATAAAAAAAGATGCGATTAATGAATTCCCACCATAACTAATGAAAGGTAGTGGTAAGCCAGTAGTAGGCATTGAACCTGTTGCTACAGCAATATGCATTATTGATTGACCTATTAACAATACGCCACATCCGATAGCAACTAATTTTGTATAGTTGTTCCTGCACTTAAGAGCAATCCTTAGGCTTATATATGAAAAAACTGCTAAAAATCCTAAAAATAAAGTGCACCCCAATA
>QCRB01000011.1 GCA_003209425.1 Prochlorococcus sp. AG-459-E08 | reverse complement strand
CAACTTGGATTAGCATTAGCATCACTTGGTGTAGCAACTTCTCTTGTAGCGCAACATATGGGTGCACTTCCCTCTTACGCTTTTATTGCCAGAGACTACACTACACAATCTGCTTTATATAGTCATCATCAGTATATAGCAATGTTCTTGATGGTTGGAGCATTTGCACACGGGGCTATTTTCTTTGTAAGAGATTATGATCCAGAATTAAATAAAGATAATGTACTAGCCAGAGTTCTTGGAACAAAGGAAGCTTTGATAAGTCATCTTAGCTGGGTAACAATGTTGCTTGGTTTCCATACTCTTGGAATTTATGTTCATAACGATGTTGTTGTAGCTTTTGGTAATCCTGAAAAGCAAATTCTAATTGAGCCAGTATTCGCTCAATTCGTTCAAGCTGCTCAAGGTAAGATGATGTACGGCTTTAACGCTTTATTATCTGATCCTACAAGTTCAGCAACTCTCGCAGCTAATTCATTACCAGGTAATCATTACTGGATGGATCTTATCAATAGGCAAGATGCATTAAGTGCTTTCTTACCTATCGGGCCTGCAGATTTCTTAGTTCACCATGCCATTGCTTTAGGTCTTCATACAACTGCATTAATCCTTATCAAAGGTGCACTTGATGCTAGAGGAACAAAATTAATTCCCGATAAGAAAGATTTAGGTTATGCATTCCCTTGTGATGGACCTGGACGTGGAGGTACTTGTGATAGTTCATCTTGGGACGCCATGTACTTAGCTATGTTCTGGGCATTAAATTTACTAGCATGGGTAACTTTCTACTGGCATTGGAAACACCTAGCAATTTGGCAGGGTAATGTAGCACAATTTAACGAATCAGGAACTTATCTAATGGGTTGGTTCAGAGATTATCTCTGGTTAAACTCTGCTCAACTTATTAATGGATATAATCCATTTGGAGTAAATTCTCTATCTCCTTGGGCTTGGATGTTCCTATTCGGCCACTTAGTTTGGGCTACTGGTTTCATGTTCCTAATATCATGGCGTGGTTACTGGCAAGAGTTAATTGAAACATTAGTTTGGGCACATCAGCGTACTCCAATTGCTAACCTTGTTGGCTGGAGAGATAAACCAGTAGCACTTTCAATTGTTCAAGCTAGATTAGTTGGACTAGCACATTTCACGATTGGAAACATACTTACATTCGGTGCATTTGTTATCGCATCAACTTCAGGTAAGTTTGGTTAAATTTTCCTTAAATAATTTAAATCACCACGTTTGTGGTGATTTTTTTTGTTTAATTTTAATGTTCTAAATTAAGTTAAAATTATGTAATTATTACTAAATATAAATGTCAGATATAAAACAATTAATTTCTATTATCATTCCTGTTTTCAATGAAAGTGAGAGTATTGGTATTTTATTGGATGAAGTTATAAATGTAATGTCATCTCATAAATTTAATTTTGAATTGATTGTTGTAAATGATGGTTCTAAAGATAATACTCATCAAGTATTAAAGCAACTAACTCTCAAAATTAAAGAATTGTCAGTAATTTCCCTTCGTAAAAATTATGGGCAAACTGCAGCAATGTCAGCTGGCTTTGATAACTCTAAGGGAGATATTGTTATTACTTTGGATGGTGATTTACAGAATGATCCAAATGATATTCCTTTATTAATTTCAGAAATTAATAATGGTTATGATTTGGTTTGTGGTTGGAGGTTTGATAGAAAAGATAAATTAATTAATAGAAAGATACCATCAAAAATAGCGAATAAGTTAATAGCTTACGTAACAGGTTTGAAGTTGCATGACTATGGTTGCTCATTAAAAGCCTTTAAGAAAGAAATAATAGAAGATATAAAGTTATATGGAGAACTTCACAGGTTTTTGCCCGTTTTAGCAAATATTGAAGGTGCAACAATCAAAGAAATTAAAGTAAATCATAGGAGCAGGCAATATGGATCTAGTAAATATGGAATTGATAGAACTTTTAGAGTTTTAATGGATTTACTAACTGTTTGGTTTATGACTAAATTTTTAACAAGACCGATGTATGGATTTGGTTTTGTTGGAATTATAAGTATTTTCATTAGCCTTGCGATAAGTTCTTATTTGATAGTTTTAAAAATAATGGGTGAGAATATTGGAAATCGTCCATTGCTGATGTTTGCATTAATATTAGGTGTTGCTGGTGTTCAATTATTTAGCTTTGGATTATTGAGCGAACTTTTAATAAGGACATATCATGAAAGTCAAAGTCGTCCAATTTACAGGATTAGATCAATAAACAGTGCTAATCAAAATTGATTATTTACTTGAACTTTCTTATTAATAAAGCTGAAATTTCAACAACATCAGGAGAAATATCTCTTAAGTCTTTTCGTAAAATTGGTAATGTTGATTTATCAGCCAATTCTTCCGCAATTTTTAATGCCTTTAATTTATTTTCTGTATTACCCTGGAAAAGATTAATCATTTTATTTCTTTGAGGATTTTTATAAAATACTGAGTACTTTTTTTCTTCGTGATCGTTTAAAAAACTATTTTTATTAGATGAAAATTTATTATTTTTGTTTAACTTAATAGAATATATATTTCTTTTATTTATAAACTTTTTAAAGCTTCTTTTTTTTAAAACTAGAAGTAATATTCCTATAAAAATAATAAGTAAAATTGCGAAAAAATTTATCATGTAAAAAGTTAATAATTTTTATATCATCCAGTAATAAAATTAACACTATTTCGCAGATAAATACTAAAGTATTTAAAGATGTTTAAAGAACTATGCCATCTGATTTACCAAGTCTTTTACCCTCAATTTTTATTCCATTAATTGGTATAGCAATGCCTGCTGTTTTTATCGTATTGATTGGAAGATTAATTACAGCAACTGAATAAATTATTAAACACTAAACTATTAAAAAAATGAGCGACTTTCAAAAATCATTCTCTGAATCAACAAGTTCTATTAAGTTTGATGAGAAATACATAGATACTTCTGTACAACCAAATGATATTGGCGTAGCAGAACAATGGGCAGTAAAAACAGTTGCTGATCCTTGTGTTGGTAATTTAGCTACTCCAGTTAATAGTGGTTATTTTACAAAAGCCTTTATAAATAATTTACCTTTTTACAGAGAAGGTATTTCCCCTAATTTTAGAGGTTTAGAAACTGGAGCAGCTTTTGGATATCTTCTATACGGACCTTTTACTATGACTGGCCCATTAAGAAATTCTGAATTTGCTCTAACAGCTGGACTTCTAGCTACTATTGGAGCTGTTCATATTTTGACAGCTCTTTTTGTTCTATATAATGCACCTGGTAAAGCACCTAATGTTCAACCTCCAGATGCGACTGTTAATAATCCGCCAAAGGACTTATTTACAAGAGCTGGTTGGGCTGATTTTACAAGTGGATTTTGGTTAGGAGGCTGCGGAGGAGCTGTTTTTGCTTGGTTACTTGTTGGGACATTACACTTAGATACCATAATGCCAATCATTAAAAATATTTGGACTGCTGGTTAATTCCTGAATAAAAGAATAAGTAATATTTAAATTTAATTTAAAATTAAAAGGTGAGCTCCATTAATTAACGAATAGTGCGGTCCCATCTATAATTTCTAACTACTCTTCCCGCCGAAATTAGTTTAGATTTATAATGCAATGAGATTTTATCATTAGACTTTTTTAGGGTATCTAATCCTATTCCATTTCTGCCAAAATCCATTCCAGAGCTATGGTAATACAATCCTTTTCCTTTGTAGATTCCAATATGATCACATTTTTCTTCATTTCCAAAAAATAAAAGATCGCCAGGTCGTAGAGCCGCATACGATTCTTTGTAATAAAAAAGGTGCTTACAAAAACTTTTTATTTGAAAAGAGTCTCGAGGTATATAAATTTGATGCTTTAAAAAAGCAGTCTGAATTAATCCAGAACAATCAAAATTGGGTCCTAAGGTACCTCCCCAAAGATATTCATTATTTAACTCAGATTGATCCTTGATCCATTTTAAAATTGAGTTAACTTTATCTTTTATAAAGAAGTGTTCTTTTTTTGAATTCTCAGGTTTTCCTAATTCGTATTTCTCAATAATTAATCCATCTAAATTTATCCAACAGACGTAACCATCTTCATATAGTTGAACTAGTATTCTTGAGAATTTATGGTTGTTTTCATAAATATTTGGATAAATAAGCCTAAAAATTCTATTTTTAAATATTTCAGTAACTAATTTATCTTCTGTTTCATTTTGATATCCAGAAATATTAACTTTTAATTTCCACCAAATAGTTTTTGAAAAATTAGTTTGTTTAAATAGTGAGATAGGATTTTTATAAATTTCCATACAATGTCCTTTTACTATTTAAGTCAAGAGATGAGCCTAGCCTTAAATGATATTTTAAGGAGAGTATGCTCTAATAATAAAGATTTTTCAAAAGAAGATATTTCGATAACTTGGATTAATTATAAAAGTGAAAATAAAAGTGTATTAAAAGGTTTTGGCACTGGTATTAATAACAAAAAAATGGTTTACCCTGCCAGCATAGTCAAGTTAGTTTATGGCCTTGCTGCATTTTATTGGATTAAAAAAGGATGTTTATTATTATCAGATGAAATTATTGATGCTGTAGGGAAAATGTTGTCTTTCTCCAGTAATAATGCAACAAGCTTTTTAATTGATTTACTTACTGGAACAACAAGTGGACCTCGTATTGAAGGCGAACTATGGGAAAATTGGAAATATCAACGAAGTATAATTAACGATTGGCTACATAATTTAAATTGGGAGGAATTGGTTGGTATAAATTGCTGTCAGAAGACTTGGGATGATGGACCATTTGGTCGTGAGAAAGAATTTTATGGATATGATAATAAAAATAGAAACGCTATGAACTCTGATTCAGCTGCACGGGTTTTGGAGGAAATTATGATTCATATTGATTATCAAAAAAATGACTTAAATTTAAGAAGTTTTTTAAAAAGAAATTTAAATAAAGTTGTTCTTAAAAATGATTCTCTTAATCAAATAGAAGGTTTTTTGGGTGGAGGATTACCAGAAAGTATTAATCTTTGGAGTAAAGCAGGTTTAATGTCTGAAGTTAGACATGATTCGGCTTGGTGGACTAATAGTCAATCTCTACATACTTTATTAGTTGTTTTTTGTGATGGAGAAAAATATTCCAAAGATACTTCTTTCTTACCATTAATAGCTAAAGAAGTGTATGAATTTAATAAGAAATTTAATACTATTGAGAACTAAAGTAAATCATCTAAGTAATTAGAATCTAATTTATCAGTATAGGCTTCATAAGGTAACATCATTACCTCTTCAAAATCTAAATCATTCATAATCCATTCTCTATATTCTGCTAATAAACTTTTTCTATCTTCATTATCTAATTCATAAATACGCAATGCTGTATCTTTAAAATTTTCTTTAATAAGATTTTCAAGTTCGTTTTTTTTCATATTATTTGCCTTCTCCATCTAGGATTACTCTTCTAATAGTTGATAAGGCTATTCCTGTTTGTGCTCTGATTGATCGATATGAATAGCCTTCGTCACGCAATCTGATTACTAGAGATTCCTTTAAGGGACTTATCTTGGGCCTACCTCCTAAATTATTCCCATTCAATCTTTTTTTTAAAACGCTTTCTTTTTTTCTTTCTTTAAGGCAATCATTATCTAAATTATTTAATTCACATAAAATATTAAAAACTAAAGATGATGTATTTGGAGAATATTTATTGGTAAAAAATCCAGATAAAGTTCTTAACTGGACTTCTTGATTTAAAAGTTTATTTATTTCTCTTATACATTCATTTCTATTAGAAAATGCCCGATCAAGTTTGGTTAAGACTAATTCATCTCCTTTGGATAAAGCTCTTAAAGCTTTTTGGAATTCGGGCTTTATTTCTGCATCAAGACTTAAGAGTTCAGAAAATATTAAATTGCAACCTTCATCTTTTAAGAATTGTATTTGTTCTTCTAGGTAAAAAATTTCATTATCAATTGCTCTAGCATATCCTATAGATTTTTTCTTTTTATTCTTCTCAGATAAAAGAGATCTCTTTCTTTCGAATTGAAAAGTC
The DNA here is from genome assembly GCA_003209425.1 of Prochlorococcus sp. AG-459-E08. GTDB lineage: Bacteria > Cyanobacteriota > Cyanobacteriia > PCC-6307 > Cyanobiaceae > Prochlorococcus_A. Next base: position 27,853 of record QCRB01000011.1, on the reverse strand, counting down.
AAAGTATTTAAAGATATATTTTTTACTGTATCAAATACTCAAAAAAAAAACACTTAATAGAACAAAAATCATTGATATATATTTTTTTTCGCTGTATCTTAAAACTTGTTTAATGTTTTTTAACTGTTCTAAAAATAACGTTCTAGAAAATGTTCTGTTTATGATTATAGAACATTAAGATTTCTAAGTTTATTATTTAATATTAGGTGAATTTACAATATTTTTTTCACTAGAGATAAATTTAAATAGTAAAAAATCGAAATTTTGATTAAAATTTATTTAGATGAAACTGATCAAAGTAATTTGACAAGTATTTCCAAAAATGCGGCAACAAAACCAGAGTGGTTAAGGGTAAAGGCACCTCAATTTGAGAGGATAGGTAATACCGCGAACTTATTAAGTGATTTAAAATTAAATACAGTTTGTCAGGAAGCAAGCTGTCCAAATATTGGAGAATGTTTTGCAAGTGGTACTGCGACTTTTTTAATTATGGGTCCCGGTTGCACTAGAGCATGTCCATACTGCGATATTAATTTCGATAGATCTAAAAGAGATTTGGATCCAACGGAACCTCATCGTCTGGCTGAGGCTGTTTCTAGGATGAAGCTCAAACACGTAGTTATTACATCAGTAAACAGAGATGATCTTGATGATGGTGGGGCATTACAGTTTTTTCAATGCGTTTCGGAAGTTAGAAACAAATCCCCAGAGACAACAATTGAACTATTGATCCCTGATTTATGTGGTAACTGGGAAGCGCTTGAATTAGTTTTAGATTCAAAACCAAATGTCCTGAATCATAATATTGAAACTGTAAAAAGTTTATATAAGAAAGTAAGGCCTCAAGGTAATTATCAAAGAACTTTAGATTTACTCAAACGTACAAGAGAATACTTTCCTAGTGTTTATACAAAATCCGGATTTATGTTGGGATTAGGAGAAAGTGATGATGAGGTATTAAATCTTCTTTCTGATTTAAAAAATCATTTCGTAGATATAGTTACCATTGGTCAATATTTATCTCCAGGTCCAAAACATTTGCCTGTTCAAAGATTTGTAAGTCCTTCAAAATTTAATTACTTCAAATTGTTTGGAGAAGATAATCTTGGTTTTATGCAAGTAGTAAGTTCTCCTTTAACGCGAAGTAGTTATCATGCTGAAGAGATTCAAAAATTAATGAAAAAATATCCAAGATAAGAGCATTATTCTTTAGAAATATCAATCCATTCACTTAATTTCCAATCAACAATTTTATTTTTAATCATTGGATCTTTTTTAATTATTTTTAATGCCTCTTTATAAGTTTTTACCTCTATTATCAAAAGACCTCCGGCCCCAGGTTTCTTAATTTCATTTACTAAAAATCCGCTTTTTATATTAACTCCAGCTTTTTTTAATTCTTTTATCCACAATATGTGCTCATCTACAAATTTCTTTTTAAATTTGTTTTTACTAATAAATTCCTTTTTTATAATTTCTGTTTTTACAAAAATCGGCATTTATTGATTTTTTAATCCAAGCATTTCTTGTTCACTTGGAGGTACGATTACTTTGAATAAATCTTTAAAATTAATCCAATCTTTGAGAATATCAGCCGCTTTTGGACTCTGCGTTTTGTCATGATAATCGTTAATTATTTCTAATAAAATTTGTTCTTGTTTTGATGTTTTAATCTCATAGATGCTTACTATTTCTCTATTTACCTTTTTCTCTACATCATTTTTTTCATCAAGTATAAATGCAACGCCTCCTGTCATTCCTGCTCCGATATTTCTTCCTGTGGAGCCAAGAATTACAATTTTGCCCCCTGTCATATACTCACAGCAATGATCTCCAGCTCCTTCAGTTACAGCTACTGCTCCACTATTTCTTACGGCAAACCTTTCGCCTGATTTACCCAATGCATATAACTTTCCTCCCGTAGCTCCATATAGACAAGTATTGCCCAAAATGACTTGTTCCGAGGAGTTTTTATCTATTCTAGGCGGAATTATGGTTAGCATTCCTCCATTCATTCCTTTGCATACATAATCATTTGCTTCTCCAATTAATTTAATAATCATTCCTTTTAATAAAAAGGCTCCAAAGCTTTGACCCGCATAACCATTAAAAACTAAATTGATTCCGCCATCGAAGCCCTTATTGCCATAATGCTGAGCAAGCTCTCCTGAAATTTTTGCACAAACACTTCTATCGGTATTTTTGATTTCAATTTTTTTACTAAATTCTCCATGATTAGTGACCGCATTTATGAATTGAGCATCCGTTAAAATCGAGTCTTCCAATACAATTCCATTACTATGAGCATTGTTTGAATGTTTAATCCATGATCTATCTTCATAGCTGATTTTGTTGTTAACAAGAGAAGTTAGATCGATATTTTCCGTTTTAGGCAGACTAATTTTTCTTGTAGTCAGAAATTCTTTGTTACCAATTATTTCTTCCATTGTTTTGACACCAATGGTACTCAATATTTGTCTTATTTCTTCAGCAATATAGATAAAAAAGTTAACGACGTTATCTGGTAAACCTTTGAACCTTTTTCTTAATTCTTCTTTTTGTGTTGCTACCCCAACAGGACAAGTATTTTTATGGCAAACTCTAGCCATAACGCACCCTTCAGCAATCATTGCTACGGATCCAAATCCATATTCTTCTGCGCCCAAAAGAGCAGCAATGACGACATCCCATCCTGTTTTAAGCCCACCGTCTGTTCTTAAAAGAACTCTGTCGCGCAGATTATTATCAAGAAGAGATTTATGTACCTCTGCTAAACCAAGTTCCCATGGCAATCCAGCGTGCTTAATAGAGCTCAATGGAGAAGCACCAGTCCCTCCATCATGGCCAGATATTTGTATAACATCTGCGTTTGCTTTACTTACACCCGCAGCTATAGTTCCAATACCAATTTCAGAAACAAGTTTCACACTTACTTTTGCTTTTGGATGAACCTGATGAAGATCATGAATAAGTTGTGCTAAATCTTCAATTGAATAAATATCATGATGCGGAGGTGGAGAAATTAAAGCCACACCAGGCTTACTATTCCTGAGTTTTGCAATGTAGGAATCGACTTTTGGACCAGGAAGTTGCCCACCTTCCCCTGGCTTTGCACCTTGAGCCATTTTAATTTCAAGTTGTTTACCGCTTCTAAGATATTCAGGGGTAACTCCAAATCTTCCTGAGGCGATTTGCTTTATAGCAGAGCAAGCCGTATCTCCATTTTCTAGACCTTTTATAAATGGTAAAGTAGCTGATTGAGCATTTTCATTAATATCATTTAAGACATTAAAACGAGCTGGATCTTCTCCCCCTTCACCACTATTACTTTTTCCACCAATTCTATTCATTGCAACTGCTAATACTTCATGCGCCTCTCTTGATAAAGCACCTAAACTCATTCCTCCTGTACAAAACCGTTTACAAATTGATTCAACACTTTCAACTTCACTTATAGGTATGCTTTTCCTATTGGAATCTATTGTCAGTAAGTCTCTTAGAGCAGTTGTCGGTCTCTTACTAATTAGTTCTTTGTACAGTTTGAAGTGGTCATAACTTGGCCCTTGTTTTACAGCAGAATGTAGTGCCTTTGACATTTCAGGATTATTTGAGTGATATTCTCCATAATTTCTGAATTGAACAAATCCTAGAAATTCAAGTTTTTTCAGATCAATTTCTGGATAAGCTTTTGTGTGAATTGAAATTGATTCATTAGCTAATTCTTTTAAAGTGATTCCAGCAATTCGACTTGTGGTACCTTCGAAACCAATATTGATTAAATCCGAGCCTAAACCTACCGCTTCAAAAATCTGAGCCCCGTGGTAACTAGAAAGCAGTGAGATGCCTATCTTAGAAAGTATTTTCCGTAAGCCATCCTCTAAAGCTTTTTTAATGTTGGTCTGAACCTGATCTGTTGATAATGAATCAATTTTTTTGCTCTCTATTAGTTTTTGAGTCTTAGGATGCTTTAACCAATGTCTTCCTGATTCAAATATTAGCCAAGGACAAACAGCGCTAACTCCATATCCAATCAGGCATGCTAAGTGATGAGTACTCCAACATTGACCAGTCTCAATAATTAGGGAGGCTTTTAATCTTATTTCTTTTTTAAGAAGATAATGATGAATTGCTCCTACAGCTAATAAAGGGGGAATAAAACTTTTTGTTGAGCTTACTCCTTTATCAGAAATAATGATTAAAGCGCATCCATTATTAACGGCTTTTTCACTTTGCTCGCAAATATCATTTAATTTACTTTCAAATCCTTTTAATCCTTGGTTGATTTCAAACAAGCTTGAAATCGTTTGAGATTTAATTTCTGAGTCTTTGATAGAAAATAATTCTTCTTCATTGAGGATTGGACTTTTGAGATGAATAAAAGGCTTAGCATCTTTAAAATTAAATGGAGAACATCTTTCTCCAAGATGCATTTCAAGACTCATCACAAGTTTTTCACGAAGAGGGTCTATTGGAGGATTAGTTACCTGAGCAAATCTTTGCTTGAAATAGTCGTATAAAATATGTGGTTTTGATGAAAGAACTGCTAATGGGATATCGTCACCCATGCAATAAGTAGGCTCTTTAGCTAATGAAGCCATTGAATCTAAGATAAGATCATTATCTTCTGATGAAAAACCGTACGCGGTTTGTTGTTGTAACAACTCAAGGTCTTTTAGTTTGCAGTCTTTAAACCATTCATTATTTTCGATTTTTTTGGTTCTACTAATAAGTAGATTTTTATAATCATGCCTTTGGGCAGCTTCAGATTTTACCTCCCAATTTCTAAGAATTCTATTTTGATGAAAATCTACAGCCAACATTTGTCCTGGTCCTAATCGACCTTTTTCTATTATTCTTTCCTCTTCAAGATCTACTACTCCTGTTTCAGAGCCCATTATTACGAAACCATCATTCGTTATTGAATATCTTGCTGGTCTTAGTCCATTCCTATCAAGCGTTGCTCCCACAAAATTTCCATCTGCAAATACAAGTAAAGCAGGACCATCCCAAGCTTCTTGTAGGCTCGCAGAATACTCATAAAATGATTTAATGTCTTCTCTTTTTTCAAGATCTGGTTGATCTCTAAATGCTTCAGGAACAAGTTTTAATAATGAGTCAGTAATGGGCTGACCTGAACGAATATTGATTTCAAGAGTTGCATCAAGATTTGATGAATCACTTTTATTTATATCTACGATCGGCTTAATTTCATTAGATAACTCTCCCCAAAAATCATCTAAATGTGTTTCTGAAGCTTTTGCCCAGTTGATATTACCTAAAAGAGTATTAATTTCCCCGTTATGACCTAAAAATCTCATCGGCTGAGCTAGTGGCCATTTTGGAAGTGTATTAGTACTAAACCTTCTGTGATAAACGGAAAATGAGACTTTAAAACTCTCTTCTTTTAGGTCTTGGTAAAATTCAGATAATATTTCAGAACGAACCATACCTTTATATACAACTGTTTGAGAACTTAATGAGGCAAAATAAAATTCACAATCCCCAACGTGGTTTTTAAAAGTTTCCCTTATTTTTTTTTCAATCCTTTTCCTTAATTGGAATAAAAGTTTCTCAATATCTTGGTTATAATTTTTGTCTATGTATAAAATCCATTGACTTATAAATGGAGCATTTGCTTTAGCTAAAGGACCTAAGATCTCATTATTAACAGGTACTGTTCTCCAAGATGTTTTGTTGACTCTTAATTTTCCTGCTTCCGCCTCACATATTGATTTACATTCTTCAATTTTTTCTTTTTTATTAGGCATAAAAACCATACCTAAACCTCTATCAAAATCTTCTTTATTTTTTAGATTAATTTTTTCCTCAATGTATTTCCATGGAATTGAACATAAAATGCCTGCTCCGTCTCCTGAGTCACTATCTCCTCCACAACCACCTCTATGCTCCATGCAGTTAAGACCTTTCAGTGATTGTTTGAGAATCCAGTTGCTTTCTATTCCTTTTACATTTGCAATAAAACCAACACCACACGCATCCTTCTCACCAATTATTCCATTTGGGGAATAACTATCCTGATATGCCTCATCGAGACTTTTGATACTGTCTCCCATAGATTATTTAATTTTATTTAGTTATTTATTTATCTCCATTATAAAAATAAATATGAAAAAAAATCTAAAGATAATGAATATTTATCAAAGAATTTAAATTTCATAAAATTTTAAAAAAAAATTATGATTAAAAACTTTTAGTTGGTACACGTAAAAGGTTATGATGATAAGATACGTATTTTTATTCAAAGATAATAGATGCCTACCATCTCTCAATTAATAGGTTCAGAAAGAAAACGTCTGACTAAGAAAACAAAATCTCCTGCATTAAAAGCTTGCCCTGAGAGGAGAGGGGTATGTACAAGGGTTTATACTTCAACACCAAAAAAACCTAATTCAGCGCTAAGAAAAGTTGCGAGAGTAAGATTGACTTCTGGTTTCGAAGTAACTGCTTATATCCCAGGAATTGGTCATAATTTGCAAGAACACTCCGTAGTCCTACTTAGAGGTGGAAGAGTTAAGGATTTACCAGGAGTTAGATATCATATAATAAGAGGTACTTTAGATACGGCTGGAGTCAAAGATAGATGTCAATCCAGATCTAAGTATGGAGCAAAGGCTCCAAAAAAATAATTTGTAAACAGCACTTTTTAAAAACATGTCACGTCGTAACGCAGCAGTTAAAAGACCAGTTCTTCCAGATCCTCAATTTAATAGTCGTCTAGCTTCAATGATGATTTCTAGATTGATGAAACATGGTAAAAAATCCACCGCTCAAAGAATATTGTCTGATGCTTTTTCTTTAATAAGTGAGAGAACTGGCGGTAATGCAGTGGAATTATTTGAGACAGCCGTAAAAAATGCAACTCCTCTTGTTGAGGTAAGAGCGAGAAGAGTTGGTGGTGCAACATATCAAGTCCCTATGGAAGTACGCCAAGAGAGAGGTACAGCTATGGCATTAAGATGGCTTGTTACATTCTCACGTGCAAGAAATGGCAAAAGTATGTCCCAAAAACTTGCTGGTGAATTGATGGATGCAGCAAATGAAACTGGTAGTGCAGTTAAGAAAAGAGAAGACACTCATAAAATGGCTGAAGCTAATAAAGCTTTTGCACATTACAGATATTAATTTCGTCAAAAAGGTACTTAAGTAGTTTATTATTATAAAAGTTTACTTTTAGTGTGAACTATACTTATCAAAAATTATTTTATTTGGAGCTTTAAAATTGGCACGCGACTTTCCCCTAGAACGAGTAAGAAACATAGGTATAGCCGCTCATATTGATGCAGGGAAAACAACAACTACTGAAAGAATCCTGTTTTATTCAGGTGTAGTTCACAAGATTGGAGAGGTTCACGATGGTGCTGCAGTAACAGATTGGATGGCTCAAGAAAGAGAAAGAGGGATAACTATAACTGCTGCTGCTATATCTACTAGCTGGCAAGATCATAGGATCAATATTATAGATACTCCTGGACACGTTGATTTTACTATTGAGGTAGAAAGATCAATGAGAGTTTTGGATGGAGTTATTGCTGTATTTTGCGCTGTTGGGGGTGTTCAGCCTCAATCTGAAACAGTTTGGCGTCAAGCAGATAGATATTCTGTTCCAAGAATGGTTTTTGTAAATAAAATGGATAGAACTGGAGCAGATTTCTTAAAAGTTAATAAGCAGATTAAAGATCGATTAAAGGCCAATGCACTTCCTATTCAACTTCCCATTGGGGCTGAAGGGGACCTTACTGGCATCATTGATTTAGTTGCTAACAAAGCTTATCTCTATAAAAATGATCTTGGTACTGATATTGAAGAAGCACCGATTCCACCTGAAATGGAGGAAGAGGCTGCTGAGTGGAGAATTAAGTTGATGGAGAGTGTTGCAGAGAATGATGAAGAACTAATTGAAGTATTTCTTGATACGGGAGAATTGTCCGAAGAACAACTTAAAAAAGGTATTAGGGAAGGGGTTTTAAATCATGGATTAGTCCCTGTTCTGTGTGGGTCAGCTTTTAAGAATAAAGGGGTCCAACTTGTATTAGATGCTGTAGTTGATTATTTGCCAGCTCCAGTCGATGTCAAACCAATACAAGGTGTTTTACCAAGTGGTAAAGAGGATGTTAGACCTTCAGATGATAATGCTCCTTTTAGTGCATTAGCTTTTAAAGTGATGTCAGATCCCTACGGAAAATTAACTTTTGTAAGAATGTATTCAGGAGTTCTTTCAAAGGGAAGCTATGTTATGAATTCTACTAAAGATGCTAAAGAAAGAATTTCTAGATTAGTTATTCTGAAGGCAGATGAAAGAGAGGAGGTTGATGAATTGAGGGCAGGGGATTTAGGAGCTGTATTGGGTCTTAAGAACACAACTACTGGTGACACATTATGTAACACAGAAGATCCTATAGTTTTGGAAACATTATTTATCCCCGAGCCAGTTATTTCTGTGGCTGTTGAGCCAAAAACAAAAGGGGATATGGAAAAATTATCTAAAGCATTAACTGCTCTGGCTGAGGAAGATCCAACCTTTAGGGTAAGTACAGATCCTGAAACAAATCAAACTGTTATTGCAGGTATGGGTGAGTTGCACTTAGAAATCCTTGTTGACAGAATGTTAAGGGAATTCAAGGTTGAAGCCAATATTGGAGCCCCTCAGGTTTCATATAGAGAGACCATTAGGTCTAGTTCTAAAGGTGAAGGTAAATATGCAAGACAGACTGGAGGAAAAGGTCAATATGGTCATGTAATAATTGAAATGGAACCTGCTGAGGTTGGTAAAGGTTTTGAGTTCGTCAACAAAATTGTTGGTGGATCTGTACCAAAAGAGTTCATTGGTCCCGCATCTAATGGAATGAAAGAAACCTGTGAATCTGGTGTTCTTGCCGGTTATCCACTCATTGATGTAAAAGTAACACTAGTCGATGGTTCATTCCACGATGTAGACTCATCTGAAATGGCCTTCAAAATTGCAGGTTCCATGGCTTTTAAAGACGGGGTTAAAAAATGCAATCCTGTCCTCTTAGAGCCTATGATGAAAGTTGAGGTCGAAAGTCCTGACGACTTTCTTGGATCTGTAATTGGTGATCTCTCTTCTAGAAGAGGTCAAGTAGAAGGGCAATCTGTTGATGATGGATTGTCTAAGGTACAGGCCAAAGTGCCGTTAGCCGAAATGTTCGGTTATGCCACTCAACTCCGATCAATGACTCAAGGTCGGGGTATATTTTCAATGGAGTTCGCAAATTATGAGGAAGTTCCTCGTAACGTTGCTGAAGCTATCATTTCCAAGAATCAGGGCAACTCCTGATCTCTAAACTAAAACACTCTTAAACCCTCGATTCTTTAATTCAAAATGGCTCGCGAGAAGTTCGAAAGGAACAAACCACATGTCAACATAGGTACTATCGGCCATGTTGATCATGGAAAAACAACACTAACTGCTGCTATTACAAATGTATTAGCTAAAAAAGGTCAAGCTCAAGCTCAAGACTATGGAGACATTGATGGTGCTCCTGAAGAAAGAGAGCGTGGCATCACTATTAATACAGCTCACGTCGAGTATGAAACCGAAGGCAGACATTATGCTCATGTCGATTGTCCTGGACATGCTGATTATGTAAAAAACATGATTACAGGTGCCGCACAAATGGATGGAGCTATCCTTGTGTGTGCAGCCACAGATGGTCCTATGGCTCAAACAAAAGAGCATATTCTTTTAGCTAAACAGGTTGGAGTTCCTGCTCTTGTAGTTGCTCTTAATAAGTGCGATATGGTCGATGATGAAGAAATTATTGAACTTGTTGAGATGGAAATCAGAGAACTACTTGATAGTTATGACTTCCCTGGGGACGATATTCCTATAGTTCAAGTTTCTGGCTTAAAAGCTCTTGAAGGAGATTCAACATGGGAATCAAAGATTGAAGAATTAATGAAAGCAGTTGATGCAAGCATTCCAGAGCCTGAAAGAGAAGTTGATAAACCATTCTTGATGGCAGTCGAAGATGTTTTCTCAATTACTGGTAGAGGTACTGTAGCTACTGGAAGAATTGAGAGAGGTAAAGTAAAGGTTGGAGAAGAAGTTGAAATAGTTGGAATAAGAGATACAAGATTAACAACTGTTACTGGAGTAGAAATGTTCCGCAAACTTCTTGATGAAGGTATGGCTGGCGATAATGTCGGTTTGCTTTTACGTGGTGTACAGAAAGAGGATATCGAGAGAGGAATGGTACTTGTTAAAAAAGGTTCTATTACTCCTCATACTCAGTTTGAAGGGGAAGTTTATGTTCTAAAAAAAGAAGAAGGTGGAAGACATACACCTTTCTTTGCTGGATATAGACCACAGTTTTATATCAGAACAACTGATGTGACTGGTCAAATCACAGCATTTACCTCTGATGATGGCTCTAATGTCGAAATGGTTATGCCAGGCGATAGAATTAAGATGACTGGAGAATTAATCTGTCCAGTAGCTATTGAACAAGGTATGCGATTCGCAATCCGTGAAGGTGGACGTACTATTGGTGCCGGAGTTGTTTCTAAAATTCTCAAATAATATAATTGAGCTTTAAGAATATAACCTCAATCATTTAAGATAGATAAATGGATTAGGGTCGTTGTTAAGCAACGACCCCCCACCATAAATTAATTTGAAATTATGACTGCATCAATAGCACAACAAAAAATAAGAATAAGGCTAAAAGCCTTTGATAGAAGGATGCTTGATTTGTCTTGCGATAAAATAATCCAAACTGCTGATACTACCTCAGCTTCAGCAATTGGCCCTATACCTTTGCCAACAAAAAGGAAAATTTATTGCGTATTAAGGTCTCCGCACGTTGATAAAGATTCTAGAGAACATTTTGAAACAAGAACTCATCGGAGGATAATTGATATTTATAGTCCCTCTGCAAAAACTATTGATGCTTTAATGAAGTTAGATCTTCCCAGTGGTGTAGATATAGAAGTTAAACTCTGATAGATCCCAAAAACGACTTAAATTGTTTAGTATAAAAATAATTATGAGGTTTAAATGGGAGAGCTCTCTGTAAGGGAATTACCTATATTTCCTTTGCCAGACGTAGTTCTTTTCCCTCAAGAAGTATTGCCTTTGCATATCTTTGAATCTAGATACAGAATAATGCTTCAATCTGTTTTAGAAAGTGATTCTATGTTCGGAGTAATAAAATGGGATCCAACTACCAAAAGTATGGCTAACATTGGATGCTGTGCTCAAATAATAAAACATCAAACTTCAGAAGATGGTAGAAGTAATATTATTACTCTCGGACAACAAAGATTTCAAATCTTAGAAGTAATTCGTTCTACACCATTTTGCTCCGCTATGGTCAGTTGGATTAGTGATGATAATGTTGAAAACCTTCAGAGATTAGATACATTAAAAGGCTCTGTTACTGAAGCACTTGGTGATGTTATCAATTTAACAAGTAAATTGACAAATACTAAGAAAAATCTACCCGATAAATTACCTGATAATCCCATGGAATTATCATTTTGGATAGCTGCTCATTTAGGTGGTCCTGTTGCAGAGGAACAGCAAAGACTTTTAGAAGAAAGAAGTACTTATACACGTCTGCAACGAGAATACGAAATGCTTGATCATACACGAAAGCAACTTGCTGCAAGGACTGCATTGAAAGAAAGTTTTCCTGATATAAAAGAAAATTAAATGATTGAATCTCTATTGCCTTTTTTAATCATTGTTTTATTCTTTTTAGCTTTATCTTTTATCTGGAGAATTAATGCTAGAAAATATATTACTTCTGGCACTGTCGCATCTGCATATGATGCTTGGACCCAAGATAAATTACTCGAAAGATTATGGGGAGAGCATATACATTTGGGCTTTTATCCCGCAGGAAAAAAATATATTGATTTTAGAAAGGCTAAAGTCAAGTTTGTTCATGAGTTAGTCAAGTGGAGTGGTTTAGACAAATTGCCAAAAGGGTCCAGAATACTTGATGTAGGTTGCGGAATTGGAGGTAGTTCTAGGATTCTTGCAAAATACTATGGATTCAATGTTACTGGAATTACTATTAGTCCAGCTCAAGTAAAAAGAGCAAGAGAACTTACTCCCTTAGAACTTAATTGCAATTTCCAAGTTATGGATGCATTAGATTTGAAATTTGAAGATGGATCATTCGATGCTATTTGGAGTGTTGAGGCTGGAGCGCATATGAATGATAAAGCTAAGTTTGCGGATGAGATGCTGAGAAATTTGAGGCCTGGAGGATACTTAGCATTGGCTGATTGGAACTCAAGAGATTTAAGTGCATATCCTCCATCTTTTATTGAGAAATTAGTACTTAAACAATTACTTGAACAATGGGTCCACCCAAACTTTATGAGTATTAACGAATTTAGTAATATTCTTAGAACTAATAAAAATAGTGCAGGAAAAATTATTTCTGAAAATTGGAATTCTTTTACAAATCCTTCATGGAATGACTCCATTCTTGAAGGAATTCGAAGACCTTCTACGATATTGTCTCTTGGACCTTTGGCGATAATCAAATCTTTTAGAGAAATTCCAACCATACTTCTTATGAACTGGGCATTTAGAAAAGGTCTAATGGAGTTCGGTGTGTATAAATGTAGGGGATAAGTTAATCTAATTCAACATTCTCAGAAAAATAATTTCCAAAATCTACAAAATTCTTGCATAGAGGTCTTAGTTGGTTTTTAAGTTCAAGAAAAATTTCAATATTATTTTGCTGATCTATTTCTAGATCAATATAAATTATATATTCTCCGAACTCTCTTTTAGAAGGTCTAGATTCAATTTTACTCATATTGAATCCAAAATCTGCAATGTAATTTAAAGCTTTAAGTAAAGCTCCGGGTTTATTTGATATTAGTGAGAAAGCAAAACTGGCAATATTAGATGAATTAGAATTTGGCTTTTTGCTCAATAAGACAAATCTAGTACAATTGCCAGGCACATCATTAATAGGGAAGGCTAATTCCTTAAGTCCTTCAATTTGAATTAATGATTTTGAACCAATAGCTGCTCTAAATTTGCTCCCCTTTACCATATTGACAGCTTCTGACGTTGAATTTGTTGGAAGAGGGATCGCATTAGGAAGATTTTCAGATAACCATTCTGAACATTGAGCTAGAGCTTGAGGATGAGATAATACTTCTGAGATGATTGAAAGTTCTCCATCACTAATTAATGCATGCTTTATTGGTAAAACAATAGCTTTATTAATAAAAATATCTGGAAATTTCCAAAGAGCATCTAGAGTCGCTGTAACTGCGCCCTCTACAGAATTTTCAATAGGAACTACAGCAGCATCACAATTGTTGTAGGCTATTGATTTAATGACTGAATGTAACCCATTACATGGTACAAATATAGGTGTCTGAAAATTTGCAAGCTTTGATAAAATATTAGCTGCTTTTTCTGCGTATGTCCCTCTAGGACCTAAATATGCAACTTGTTTGCGCATGATTAATTGTAAGAAAAAAAGAGATCAAATTAGCATTGGAGTGGTATAGAAAATGCTGTTGTCTTTTGATGCTAAACAGAAACTGAAGCTTTCTGTAAGACGAAATAAAGAGTATCTTTCTAAATATCTTTTGGAAGAAGAAAGAGTTGTTGGAGCAATGCTTGACTCCAAAAAATTAGAACCTGAAGGGGAAGGTAAATACAAGTATACAGTAACAAGTTTTAAGGTTTTCCAATTAGATATTAACCCGGTTGTTTCAATAGCGGTAGAGAATATAGATGGAATATTAAGAATGAGCGCTCTTGATAGTAAATTAGATGGTTTGGGGATAATAGATGATTTTAATCTTATCTTGAGAGCTAATTTAGAAGCAACTGATATTGGATTAGAAGGAGAGGCTCTTTTAGGTGTATCTGTCAGTCAACCCCCTTTATTGAAGCTGGTGCCCAAGAAAATTTTGGAATCTACTGGTCATTCTGTATTAAATGGTATTTTATTGGGTATAAAATCAAGAGTTCAACAGCAATTAGTTAAAGATTTCCTAGATTGGAGTGAATTAAATAAGATTTAAATTTTTTAAAAAACTTTTCCTATGAAGATTAGTTATGCCTTTTTCTTTGATAATTGACATATGCTCCCTAGTTCCATAACCTTTATTTTTAAATATTAAGTAACCTGAGTATTTTTTTTCTAACCTTTCCATTAGATTGTCGCGAGATACTTTTGCAACTATGCTTGCTGATGCAACTGAAGTAAATTTTGAGTCTCCTGATATTATATTTTTTTGAATTCCGCTCCATGGTCTTATTAATAATGGACCATCAACTATGATTTGAGTTGGTTTTTCTTTTAATTTTTTTAGAGCCCTTATCATTGCAAGTTCAGTTGCAACTCTTATGCCAAGTTTATCTATTTCTTTAGCAGATGATTGGCCTATTCCATAATCTGTAGCTAGTAATATAATTTTTGGCAAAAGTAATTTTCTTTTTTTTGGAGTCAATTTTTTACTATCCATTGCACCAAATTTTTTTAAGATACATTTATTTTCTTCAGTAAGTACAACAACTGCTGAGAATACTGGGCCAAAAACGGCTCCCCTTCCAACTTCATCTATTCCAACTTCGCATACTTTATTCAAAACTTGCTGAAGATCTTCTTCTTTTTTTTCTTGTATTGTTTACTTCATCTGTAAGCTCGATTTGATATTTATTATCTAAAGAAATAACGTCTTCAGTTTTATTTATTTTTATTGTTGATTTATCTTTGGTATTTGCATCTGCTTTAATATTAATTTCCATCTCCAGAGCTTCTTTGGATTTTGAGATTTTTTTTAATTTTTTTGCCTTTGATTTTTTCTCTTCTAAAGTTTTTTCTTTCCCCTTACTATTATCTTTTAAACGTACAAAATTATTGCTTGTGAGATATTCTTTTCCTAGTTTTATAAGTGGATTAATACCTAATTGACTGAAAACAATTTTTTCATCATTAGTAAGATCTACAGTTATTAGATTTTTTTCTTTTGAGTTTAATTGGTTAAGATCACTATTATCAATTTCTTTTTTATCAGAATAATCCTCCCTATTTAGGTTTTTGGGATCAAGGAATTCTTTCCCAATGATTTTTTCCTGTTTATCAGTTGATTGAGAAGTATCTATTTCCAGCGGCTTTATACTGTTTGATTTATTAGGCTTCTCTTCAAAATTTTTAATTTGTTCATTAGATATATCAAAATTTAATTTATTTTCTATGTAGCCTGTACCACTGCACGTAGTACATTTTTTACCGAATAATTCATATATATTTTGACCTTGTCTTTTTCTAGTTAACTCAACTAAACCTAATTCAGTAAGCTGAGCTATCTGAGGCCTGGCAGAATCATCTTTTATTGCTGAAGTAAAATGCTCAAGTAACTGGAATTGATCTCTTCTAGATTCCATATCAATAAAATCAACTACGATAACTCCACCAATATTTCTTAATTTCATTTGTCTTGAGATTTCAACTGCTGCTTCGCAATTAGTCCATAAAACAGTTTGTCTTGAGTTAGCGGATCTTGTAAATGATCCAGAGTTTACATCAATTACTGTTAGAGCTTCAGTCGGTTCAATAATGATATAACCTCCTGAAGGGAGTTCAACTCTTGGTTGAAGAGCTTTCTGTATCGTTTTTTTAATTTCGTAATTTTCTAAAATATGTTGGTTTAAATTATTGTCGTGAAATTCAATGTTGACACTAGATTCATAATTCTTTAGAAAATCTTTTGCTCTTTCAACGGAAAATTTGCTGTCGATAATTATTTTTTTAGTTGATGATTCAATATGATCTCTCAAGATCTTAAGAGAGAAATCATCATCTCTTTTTATTAAATTTGGTGGATTAGAAGTTTCAGAAACTTTTAGAGTAGTTTCCCATTGTTGAATAAGAGTTTCTAAATCTTCAATAAGTAGTTCTTCTTTTATATTTTCAGACTCTGTTCTGAAAAGTAAACCTGTGCTAGGTGGCTTCATTAAAACCCCAAGAGCTTTTAATCTGTTTCTTTCTGTTTCAGTATTTATTTTCCTAGAAATATTTATTCCTTGACCATATGGCTGTAAAATCAAGTACTTTCCAGGGATTGAAATGCTCCCGGTTAGTCTAGGTCCTTTAGATCCCGTTGGCTCTTTTATTACCTGTACTAGAACTTTTTGTTTTGGTTCTAGTAATTCAGTTATTCCTAATATACCTTTTTTGAGTCTTAATGGACCTAGATCAGATACATGGATGAATCCATTTTTTTCACTTTCACCAATATTGATAAAAGCTGCATCAATACCAGGGAGAACATTTTCAACTGTTCCTAAGAAAATGTCGCCAATTTGATATTGACCTTGTGCGACGATTAATTCATCAACTCGATCATCTGTGAGTAGTGCTGCAATTCGAGCCTGCTCAGCGATGATAATTTGCTGAGACATATAATTTATAAATGGTTTATATTTTGAAAATCGTTTAAAGTAAAGAGTTGAATTTTTTTATCTTTTAAGAAAGTAATAGTTTATAGTTAGTATTTTTTTACTTTTTAAATCAAAATTAATAGCATTTAATGCTATGTATTAAGCTTTAGACGACTTTCAAACAATTTGAAATTGAATTCGTAGCTACGACAATCTCTTGATTAAATCATAACTACTCTAATACTAACATCTAATAACCACTTAAGCACGTTGATCAAGTATCCTTATATTGGTGGAAAATTTTTTTTAAAGTGGTACAAGTAAACGACAACTATTTAAAACTAAAAGCAGGTTATTTATTTCCTGAAATTGCTAAAAGGGTAAAAATATATTCTCAGTCTAATGTGAACTCTAACTTAATCAAGCTAGGAATAGGAGACGTTACGGAACCACTACCTAAAGCATGTAGAGATGCTATGGGTAAAGCTTTAAATGAAATGGGAACAAATGAAGGATTTAAAGGTTATGGACCTGAACAAGGTTATTCTTGGCTCAGAGAAAAAATAGCAGAGCATGATTTTATTGCGCGAGGCTGTAATGTTCTACCAGAAGAAATCTTTGTTTCAGATGGTTCAAAGTGTGACAGTAGCAATATTTTAGATATTTTTGGCAAAGATAATTCAATTGCAGTAACAGATCCTGTTTACCCAGTTTATGTAGATAGTAACGTTATGACGGGAAGAACTGGAGATGCTTTAGAGAATGGTACATATCAAGGATTGTCATATCTGGCAATAAATGAGGAAAATAACTTTTTGCCAGAACTACCAAAAAACAGAGTTGATATTATTTATCTCTGTTTCCCAAATAATCCTACTGGAGCAACAATCACCAAAGAGGAATTAAAAAAGTGGGTTGACTATGCTCTTCAAAAAAAATCTCTAATACTATTTGACGCAGCTTACGAAGCATTTATTCAAGATAAGGATATTCCTCATTCAATATATGAGATTGAGGGAGCAAAGGATTGTGCTATTGAATTTCGATCTTTTTCAAAGAAAGCAGGGTTCACTGGAGTTAGATGTGCTTTTACAGTAATACCTAAGAACCTCAAAGGTTTGAGTTCAAAAAATGAGGAAATAGATATATGGTCTCTTTGGAATAGGCGACAATCTACAAAATTTAATGGAGTAAGCTACATCGTACAAAGGGGAGCAGAGGCTGTATATTCTCTAGAAGGGGAAAGAGAGGTGAGAAGTTTAATTGACTTCTATATGAAAAATGCATCAATTATGAAAGATAAACTGCAGACATCAGGATATAAAGTTTATGGTGGGGATAATGCACCCTATATATGGATTAAAGTTCCTGATCAAATGACATCATGGGACTTTTTTGATTTCCTTCTTCAAAAAGTTAGTGTTGTGGGTACACCAGGAAGTGGATTTGGATTAGCCGGAGAAGGTTACTTTCGTTTGTCGGCATTTAACTCACGATCAAATGTTATTGATGCAATGGAAAGAATAATTAATATATAATCGTAAGAGATATTTAGATTTTAGAAATTAATGCTATCTATAAAATTAGAACAAAGTGGAAGTAATAATTCGGCAGTGATTGAAAAGAAACCTGCTGAGTTAAAAAATAAATCTCCAAAATATAAAGTTTTACTTCATAATGATCCAGTGAATTCTATGGAATATGTCACTATTTCACTCAGAGAAGTTGTTCCGCAATTAAGTGAGCAAGATGCTATAGCTATAATGTTAGAAGCACATAATACTGGAGTCGGTCTGGTAATAGTTTGTGATCTAGAGCCTGCAGAATTCTATTCAGAGTCATTAAAATCCAAAGGAATTTCAAGTTCAATTGAAAAAGAGGATTAGTAAAGTTTAAATTTATTATTTAATATGAGCTAATTTTCTTTCTGAAAGTGGACGAACTTTTAAGGATTCTTTTAAAGAGGATTTTCCATATTCTCTCTCCAGAATGTTGATAACTGTTTTACCAAATTCATCTTCTTTATTATCAAAAGCTTCTAAGCAAACTTGACCAAGTTTTTCCCCTAAAGAGCCTGGATTCCATAAAAGTTTCCTTGCTGTCCATGGCATCATACTCATTGGATTATAATTTGGCTTCAAAATTTTATGATCTAAAGCGTACTTCTCGAGAAGTGTATGAGGTTGTAAACCTATAAAGAATATGGCTGGGTCAACTAAGCCTTTGCCAAAAATATTTTCTAATTCTCTATGGTAAGCAATAGTTTGTCTTATGGTGCTTGGAGTTTCATCAAACACATTAAATGAATAATTAACTGAAACATGATTTTTGAAACCTGAATTGACTAGCAATCTGCAGTTATTTAGAACTGTTTTAAGGTCATATGCTAGCCTCATTTTTCTAACAAGTTCTTGAGATCCTGAAGTGATACCTATTTCAAAATAACTCATACCTGTATCGACCATAAGCTGCGCTAGCTCAGCATCAATATTATCTGCTCTAATATATGCAGCCCAATTAATGTCGTCCCAGCCTTGATCTTTAATAGCTTGTAAAAGAATTTTTGCATCTTCAATATGTTTTTTTGCTGGAATAAATTGCGCATCTGTGAACCAAAATCCCCTAACCCCTAGATTATATAATTGCTTCATTTCTTTGATTACTTCATTAACTGGATTAACACGAACTTGCTTACCCTCTACAACTGTATAAACACAGAAACAACAATTATGAGGACAACCTCTTTTAGTCTGTACTCCTACATAATATTCTCCCCCTTCAATATACCAATTGAACTCTGGCCATATTGATTTGATGTATTTGTAGTTGCAAGCTGTTTTAAAAGTGCCCAAGGGTTGTTCATGTATTAATTTATTCCTGGGTTTTTGTCCAGCAAGATAACATCTTTCTTGCTCTATCGAATCCCCATTAATGATTTTCTCAATAAGATTTTCTCCTTCTCCAACAGAAATCACTGTTCCTTTTGGAAGTAAATGTCCCAATTGTTCATAGAAAACACTAACAGCTCCACCTCCTAAAATTACTTTTATATCTTTATTGTATTTTTGTGCTCTTTTTAGTCCTATTTTGACTAAAGAAGTATTTCTATATATTTCTCCATAATGAGATGCAATTAATTTTAATCCTCCCCAAGAACCTCTAATTTTTTTAAAGATATTTTTTGAGTAAAAAACTTCAAAAGAATTTTGCAAGGGATTTCCACTTCTGCCATCCACAGGTGCATAAATTTGTATATCTCTCCATGAAAAAATTATTAGATGAGGTCTAAATTGATCAATTTTTCTACATAAAAATTTAGAAACTTGATTTGAAGGAACTATTGCCAGATCTATAAATTGCTGCTCTATGCTTGGGAAACATTTATGAATATGATCTGCTAAATAAATAGGACCTATTGGAAATATTGGATTACAAGGAAGTCTTACAGTAAGAATTTTCCCAAAGTGCTTTCTATGGTATGTTTTTTTATTTAATTTTTTGAACTCTAAATTAAAATTCATGCCATTTAATTCTAAATGAATTTCTATTCATATAGAATCTAACTATTTTATTACTAATTTGGCGAAATTAAAAATCTTTAGAAAATACTTTTGAAAATTATTTAAATTCAAATATCGGAAATCATATAAAGCCAACATACTTTGAGAAGTTTTAATCCATCGATCCATCTAGATATATTTGGTGCTCCAGATTTTCTGGCGTAATATCTAACGGGATAATTTAGTATTTTTATATTATTATTTGCAGCTTCAAATATTATTGTGAAATCTCCAAATGGATCAGACTTTGAATCCCAACTCCCATTTTTTTTCATAAGTTTAAAGAATTTTCTTGAAAAAATTTTTGTTCCACAAAGCGAATCTGATACGGGCTTATTTATGAGAATTGATAAAAAAATTGCAAAGAGTCTATTGCCTATATAATTAGCCCATCTCATAGCATCTTTTTCCATTGGGAAAGTTGTGCGCGAACAATTAATTAGAATATTTTCATTTTTCGTTGATTCCATAATTGCTGCAATACTGTCATCAATATCCACAGTGAAATCACTATCAATTATGGCGAGAGTTCCGCCTGTAGAAATATTGAATCCCTCCACAACTGCATTTTTCTTTCCTTTAGAAGTTTGTTTTAAAAGAGATATCTTGAACGTATCTGAGTAATTTTCTTTTAACTCTTGAAGAATATCATATGTATTATCATTGCTATTACCTTCAACAAATATAATTTCTAATTTATTTGGTATTTTCTTGAATTTATTAAGTGCATCTATAAATAGTTGTTTATTACCAGCCTCATTACGTGCAGGAATTACAATAGAGATTAAATGATCAGAAATATTTTCATTATATTTATAAAAAAATATTTCAAGTTCGTAAGCAAGCTGTTTGATCATGGGAACTTTACGCAAAATATTTTTTAAAGATTCTGGAATTTGTTTGGTTGGTAAAGGTGTTAATTTTTTTGCTTTCCATCTAATAGATCTATAATTATAAATTTCTGCTAGAGATTCAATATCGCATAAAGTTATTCGTGCTTTGCTAGTGGTTTCTCTAAAAACCCTTGAATCAAATCTTAGCCATCTAGTTATTGGTTCCCAAGTATTACCCCTAACTTTAATTGAAATAAATTCGTTATTATCTTTAAATAATTGATGAAGTTTATTGTTGGTTAAGTTCCAAGTATTAACAGATTTCATTACTCTATAAAGTTTGATAAAGCCACTTTAGTATATAGGGATCATTTACTTTCTTATTATTAATTTCCATGGATTTAAAATTTTGTTTTCATATAAAACTTCATAGGCAAAATTATTTTTTTTTATTTCTTTCAATTCAGTTGTCCATGATAATTCAGATTTGTTTAACTGATCAATACTATCTATGCTGTCCCCTAATATAGGAGTTAATAGTGCAATTCTTATGATTTTTGATTGAGATCCAGAATTTTTTATTCCACTTTTATCTACCTTTATCTCTTGATTTTTTATGATTTCAAGTGATGATACGTATTCCATTTTTTCTCTTAGCTCTCTTGATCTATCGGTAAATAATCCTGATTGCAAAAGAAATGTTGTTAATAAGTACGGCCCAATAATGAGAGTTATTAATAATTGTGTGAATGACTTTGTATCTTTTATAAATGACCAAGATAACCCGAAAAATAATAATCCAAGTAATAGAAAAGTATTTTCCTTAAAATTAAAGTTGCTTATATTCTTAAAGAAAAAATAATATGTGAAACTCAGAGAGATTATAAAAAATGGAACTATTCTTGATGTTATAAATATAAAAATTAGTTTAAAACTTTTTGAATTAAATAAATATTTTATTCCTGTATAAGTATTTAGTGTAAAGATAGATGAGATTTGAAGAGTATAGTAGGGTGTTTTTGTAGAAAAAATACTCAGAATTCCTATTAATATTAGAGGGAAAAAGGAAAGTAAAAATTTATTCTCTTTATTTTTATATAGATTGTAAATTACTCCAACAATTGAAAAAATACTCCATGGTAGATATGTTGCTGGAATATTCCAAAAATAATAGTAGAAAGGATTTGTAAAAGTATTTTTATTAGAGAGTATCGAAAATTTTTCAACTAAGTAAAAAATAATATTTTTCTCTAAATAAATATTTATAGAAAACGACCAAATTAAATACGGAATAAATCCTATTAGTAATCCAAGCCAAAAAAATTTACTGAAAAAAATATTTTTTTTAAAAAATAAATATGGTAGTAGAGATATTAAAGGTACAATTACTAGAAAAGTCTTCATCATAAAAGACAAACCAATCCAAATACCAAAAAGCAAAATATAAAATTTGTTTCCTTTATCTTTTATTTTTACTAAAGAAAATATTCCTAAGGTAACTAAACACGAATAAATAATATCTTGAGTAGCTAAGTGCGAGTAGTCAAACCAAAGATATGTAGTGGCAAGTATAAGTGGAGAAAAAATTGCATATTTTTTATCAAAAAATTCTTCATGTAATTTGTACGTAATAAATAGCATCAATATTGCAGCAGTTGTTGTGGGTATATATGCGGCAAACATATTTCTCCCAAATATTTCTTGTGACTTCCCAATTAAAAACTGTAATCCTATTGTTCTATCTAAAACATATTTATCCCACCATAAAGGAACTATCCAGTTACCTTTATCCAATATCCATCTAGCTTGTAAGGCATAAAAACCCTCATCAAAAGCAATATAACTTCTTTTGCCGAAATAAAATATTAGAGGAAAAAAAATAAATATTTTAAAAATATTTTTGAATTTTAAAGTTCTATTAATCATTGTTTTTTTCTTTTTAAATGCCGATAATTGGAATTGAACCAATGACCTACTGTTTACGAGACAGTTGCTCTTCCGCTGAGCTATATCGGCAAAATTATGATTTTAAATATTTTCATATAGACTTAAGTTTATAATTGAAACCTTTGATGTCAAAAATTGATCCTGAATTAAAAAAGAAGTTGTTAAAGGAAACCCAGACTCCGTTCAAAGGCTTAAGAAGAATTTTGTGGATAGCTTTTACAGGTTCGGCATTTTTAGGTCTTATGATAATGATTTCCAAATTTGCAAGTGGAAATGAAATCCAGCAAAATAACCTGCTTATACAACTTGGTGCTTGTTTAGTATTTCCTAGTTTATTATTCTTTGACAGGAATAAAGATTGATAGATTCAATATCAAGTTGTTAAGTTATTGAGATAATGTCCTCTTTTTCGTAACAAATTTGAATGCCTCTATTATGTCTCCCTCTGTCCAAGAAGAAAATTTATCACAACCAACTCCGCATTCAAATCCTGTATTTACCTCTTTAACATCATCTTTTGATCTTTTGAGTGAGTCTAAATTCCCCTCAAAAATTACTTTATCTGATCTAATAACCCTAAGAGAACAATTACGTTGTAATTTGCCAGTTTGTATATAACAGCCAGCAATAGCTCCTTTACCAACTGCAAATATTGCCCGAACTTCAGCTTTACCCAATGATTCTTCAACTAGATCAGGGTCTAGTAGTCCTTCCATAGCTAATTGAATATCTTCTAAAAGTTTATAAATTACTTCATATTCTCTTATATCGACATTATTAGCATCAGCAGCTTTCTTTGCTCCAGATGCCAATGATGTGTTAAACCCAATAATTACTGACCCTGACGCAGCTGCTAGATCTATATCTGTCTCGGTGATTTCTCCGGGGGCAGAGAGTAGAACCCTGACTTGAACTTCATTTTTTGGTAATTGTTCAAGTGATCCTAATATCGCTTCAACACTACCTTGAACATCGGCTTTAAGGATTAAGTTTAGTTCTTTTAATTCGCCATCATTTGCTTGAGTTGATAAGGATGATAAGCTAACTCTTCTAGAGGCCATTTGCTGAGCTAATTTTGTAGCTCTCGCATCTGTGGCTCTATCTCCGACAATAGCTCGAGCAGTTTTCTCGTCAGGGTATACTTCAAATTCATCACCCGCTGTCGGTACTTCGCTGAATCCAAGTGCTTCAACTGGGAATGATGGACCTGCTTTTTTAATTCTATTACCATGTTCATCAACCATTGCTCGAATTTTTCCAAGAACTGAACCTGCGGCCAAAACATCTCCAGATTTTAAGGTACCATTTTGTACTAACAATGTAGCTACAGGACCTTTGGCTTTATCAAGGTGAGCTTCAATAACAGTGCCCTTGGCTGATCTATCAGGATTAGCTTGTAAATCTTCAACTTCAGAAACTAATAAAATCATTTCTAGCAATTTATCAATGTTTTGTTTTTTGATCGCACTTACTGGAACCATTACGGTGTCTCCTCCCCAATCTTCAGCAATTAAATCTTTTTCTGATAGTTCTTGCTTAACTCTTTCTGCAGATGCGCCTTCTTTATCAATTTTATTAATTGCGACAACAATCGGGACTTTTGCAGCTCGTGCGTGGCTAATAGCCTCAAGTGTTTGGGGTCTGCAACCATCATCTGCGGCTACTACAAGAACAGCTACGTCAGTAACTTTTGTACCTCTAGCCCTCATCGCTGTAAAGGCTTCATGACCAGGGGTATCAAGAAAAGTTAATTTTTTATTTTTAGATTCATGTTCAAATTCAACTTGATAAGCTCCAATATGTTGAGTTATTCCTCCGGCTTCTCCAGAAGCGACTCTTGATTCTCTGATGGAATCTAACAGACTGGTTTTGCCATGATCTACATGACCCATTACTGTAATGACAGGTGGCCTTTTTATAAGACTGTTAATATCATCAGATTCGATCATATCTACTGTTTTCTCAGCAGCCTCTTGGATATCATCTTGCAAAACAGGAACTCCAAATTCTTCTGCTACTGTTTCGATAGTTGCCAAGTCTAGTGTTTGAGTAACAGTTGCCGTTATTCCTTTGAAGAAAAGAGATTTAATTATTTCAGAACTTTCAAGACTTAACTTATCAGCTAATTCCTGAACTGTTAAATTGTCTTCGGGAACTATTATCATCTCAGGTCTTACTTGTTTTGCCTCTTTAGCAGCTTTTAATTCCATAGCTCTTCTTTTCTGCCTTTGCTTGGTGGATTCTTTTTTCTTCTTTTTAAATTGTTTTGTGGATTTCTGAGATTTAGTCTCATCAGATTTTTCTCTCTTTGGACGAGCTAAACTTGCTGACAATATTGAAATTTTTTCACCTGAGTATCCACTGATCTCAGATGTTAATGAGTCCTCATTCTCCCCTATAATGTGAACTTTCTGTCTTTGTTTCTGGGGATTTTTATTTCTCAATGCTTCTAGTTTTGCGCTATCGTCCCAATCTGTCCTTCCTGGTTTTTTTGAATTATTTGAAAATGTCCTATGAGGAAGTTTTTTGGAACTTGGGGTAGCGTTTGGACGGTTATTAGGAGCTTTTACTTTCTGTTTAGGTGAATCAATATTTTGTTTTTCATTTTTATTTACACCTACATTTTCTGTCGCAGATTTATTTGTTTTTCGAAGTTGCAAAAGCTCATTAGGAGATACTGGCTTCCTAATCCCAGAGGCCCTTTGTGCATTGAATTTAGAACCAGGCTTATTAAATTCACTTTGTTTAACAGAATTACTTTGTCTGAAATTTCCTCTAGGATTATTAGGACCCCCAGATCTATTGGGAGCACCAGTTCTATTGGGAGCACCAGTTCTATTGGGAGCACCAGTTCTATTAGGAGCGCCAGTTCTATTAGGAGCACCAGTTCTATTGGGAGCACCAGTTCTATTGGGAGCCCCAGTTCTATTGGGAGCACCAGTTCTATTAGGAGCGCCAGTTCTATTGGGAGCACCAGTTCTATTGGAGATACCCGGCCTATTGGGCATAGCAGGTCTGTTGGGAGCCCCGGTTCTATTGGAGATACCCGGCCTATTAGGCATGCCAGCTCTATTAGGGGTATTTTGATTAAAAGAATTGTTTTGTTTATTATTATTTTGTTTATTAGTATGTAGATTTAAATCGTTTCTTCTTATAGGAGCTCCAACTAACTCAGGAGTGTTAGTTCTATTATTAAAATTTTTTGTTTTAGGTTTGCTAATAGTTTGATCAGTTTTGTTTGATAGTTTTTTCTTATCACTTGAGTTGTAGATGTTTTTGGAAGATTCATTAGGTTTGACATTATTATTGATATTTTTAGGCTTTGCAATTAGTTGTAAAGGGGGTTTAACTGGACTTTTGATTGGAGGTGTTGTGTTATTTTTGAGATTTTTTTTATCTTGTATGAAAGTTTGTGAGTTAATATTATTTGAATTCTGATTTCGTAGACTTCCTTGAGAGCGTGAATGATTTATGTTACTTGCTTTATTGGGATATTTAGGTTGATTTGAAATTTTTTTTAAATTCTCAGGCTTATTTAGAGGCTTTATCAATAATGGCTTCTTTGTTAAATTATCTTGAGAAGGTTTTTCCTTTAAAGAAGAGATAACAGAAGATTGATCTTCTTTGTTTTGTTTGTAATTATCTTTTTTAATTGAACCTTTATTAATTGAAAGTATTTTTTTATCTGGATTCTTTTTATTAATAAGATTTTTTATTTTTTTTGCGTCTTCTGCACTAATAGAACTGCTATGGCTTTTTACTGAAATTGAAAGTTTTTGAGCGGCATCCAATATATCTTTATTTTCCAGATTTAGATCTCTAGAAAGTTCGTAAATTCTGATTTTATCGCTGATAGTCATTTAATCTGATTTTTACTCTTTTTAAAATTAAATAGGAATTAATTTAATTATATTCCCTTATTGGGATTGGAATCATGGATTGCAATTTCTTTTTCAAAAATATCAAAAAATTCAGGTTCTAAAGTTGTTTTTAAAGCTTTTTGAAGCTTTTTCTTGATTTTCGAATCTGAGTAACATTTTTTTGACTTGCAAATGTAGGCTGATCGACCCATCCCCTTTTGCAACATAATGCCTTGCTTATGATCTTTTGTAATCTTTAAAAGATTTTTCCTGTCATATGTTTTTCTACATGAAATGCATATACGCATGACAGAGGTTTGTTGTATCACCGTGTTCTCTCCTCTTTAGGGGCTATTTCACTATCTTGAGCTGTCTCGAATTGATCATTTCCTGAGAAAGCTTCTCCTTCGAATTGTTCTTCTCCATATTCTTGTTCATCTTCAGGAAGAGGATATAGTTCTCTTAATCTTGCATCTTCTGCAGCACGCTCAGCTTGTTCCGCTTCGAGTCTTAGCTCAGCTTCTCTCTGTAGATTCTCTTCATCCTCCCTTTGAATAATTAATTTAGAGACTTCTGCATCTTCTGCTTCCTGATCATATTCATGCGAGTTTTTAACATCAATTTTCCAACCAGTTAACCTTGCGGCAAGTCTGACATTTTGACCTTCTCTTCCAATCGCAAGACTCAATTGATCAGGAGGAACTAATACGTGCGCATGTTGACCAGCTGGGTCAACGAGTCTTACTAGATCAACTTTCGCAGGACTTAAAGAATTCAAAATATACTGTATTGGATCAGATGACCATTTAATAACATCAATTTTCTCTCCTCTTAATTCATTAACTACCTGTTGAATTCTTGCTCCTCTAGCTCCAATACAGGCACCAACGGGGTCAACTTCTTGTTCAACGCTATCAACAGCTACTTTTGTTCTTGGTCCAACTGCTCTTGAAGGAGGGTTTGCTTCTCTTGAAACAGCAACAATTTTTACTGTACCCTCTTGTATTTCTGGCACCTCGTTTTCAAATAAATAAACCACTAAACCTGCATTTGCTCTACTTACGAAAAGTTGAGGTCCTTTTCTGGCTATTTCGCTAACTTCTTTCAGAAATACTTTGAATGTTGCATTTGCTCTGTAATTATCATTTGGTAATTGATCTCTCTTAGGAAGTTCGGCCTCTACTTCAGGTCTACCAATGCCGGAACTAACTCCCATGATCACAGATTGTCTCTCAAATCTAA
>QCRB01000010.1 GCA_003209425.1 Prochlorococcus sp. AG-459-E08 | reverse complement strand
AAATTCTTCCGAGGAATTTTCTAATTTAATACAATTTGCTAAAAATGAACTAGCAGAGATTGAACGAAATTCCGATAATCAACTTTTCATAAAAGATAAAGAAAGAAATATTAGTCTTTTATTGAAGGAATTTAATAGAGAAAGAAATTTAGATCCTAAATTAGTTGAGTCTCTAGCAAAGGCAAAATCTAAAGGCTATGAAAGCTGGCAAGAAGCTAAGGAAAAATCAGATTTTAAAATTTTTCTTCCTTTCTTTGAAGAATTAGTTAAATTGCGGATTGAAGAGGCAAAACAAATATCAGATCAATATTCACCATGGGAAACTTTAGCCCAACCCTTTGAGCCTGAATTAACTTTAAAGTGGCTGAATAAAATGTTTCAGCCTTTGAAAGATATTCTCCCAGAATTGATTAGAGGGATTAATAAATCTAAGAAATATCACTGGGATTTGAGTCCAGAATCTCAACATAATTTATGTTCTCGATTACTTGATGAGTTTGGGAGAGATAAAGATCTAGTTGTTGTTGGTAAATCTCCCCATCCTTTTTCGATTACATTAGGGCCTAATGATTACAGGATTACGACAAGAATTGTTGAAGGTGAACCATTATCAAGTTTTTTAGCAACTGCCCATGAGTGGGGGCATTCTATTTATGAGCAGGGTTTGCCATCTCAAAGTCATCAATGGTTTGCTTGGCCTTTAGGTCAAGCAACCTCTATGGGTATTCATGAAAGTCAATCTTTATTTTGGGAAAATAGAATAGTTAAATCCAAATCTTTTTCAAAAAGATTTTTTAACAAATTTGTTTCAGCTAGATGTTCTCTTAATAATTATTTAGAACTATGGAAATCTATTAATCATTTGGAAGCAGGATTAAATAGGGTTGAAGCGGATGAATTGACTTATGGCTTACACATATTAATAAGAACCGAACTTGAAATAGATTTAATTGAAAGAGGGTTACCTGCTGAAGATATTCCAACAGAATGGAATAAAAGATATGATGAACTCCTAGGAATTAAACCATCTAATGATTCAGAAGGTTGTCTTCAAGATGTTCATTGGAGTGAAGGGGCGTTTGGATATTTCCCCTCATATTTGTTAGGACATGTTATAAGTGCGCAAATATCTTCTCAAATGGAAAGAGACATAGGTTTGATTGACAACTTAATTGAAAATGGTGAATATCAAAAGATCATCTTTTGGTTAAAAAATAATATACATAAATATGGCAGATCAGTTAATTGTATGGAGTTGGTAAGAGCTGTAACTAATGAAGAACTATCGCCAAACTATTTTATTAATCATTTAAGGTCTAAAATAAATGATTTTTGCTGAAACATTACTTTTAAAGAATTTGGTTAGGTGTGAGGATGTAAGATAAACAAAAATAATTTCTTGATGGCAAATCTAAATCAGCCCCCAAGCAGGGTTACCCCAAATTTATTGCACATACTAAATGCTTTTACTGACAGCTCATATACAATAATAAACACTATTGTTGAATTGAACTCTAATACCATAAATAAATATGAATTAATTACAGAAACGGGCCATCTTAAACTTGATAGGGTAGGTTATTCATCACTTGCGTATCCTTTTGCTTATGGATGTATTCCAAGGACATGGGATGAAGATGGAGATCCGCTTGATATAGAAATTGTTGGGGTAACTGAGCCATTGATACCAGGATCTATTGTGGAAGCAAGGATTATTGGGGTGATGAAATTTGATGATGGTGGAGAGGTCGATGATAAGGTAATAGCGGTTCTCGCAGATGATAAAAGAATGGATCATATCTCAAGTTATGAAGACCTTGGAGATCATTGGTTAAAAGAAACAAAGTATTATTGGGAGCACTACAAAGATCTAAAAAAACCAGGAACATGTACTGTCAATGGTTTTTTTGGGATAGAAGAAGCTGTTAAAGTGATTAAAGATTGTGAAGAGAGATACAAAAAAGAAATTGATCCTAAATTAGTAAATTAACTAATTTTATTTTTCTCTAAATTTTTCAAATATTTCGCTTAGTATTTCTTTGGCACCTTGCTGCTTTAATTTTTTAGCTAGTTCTTTGCCTACTTCTTCGGGATCATTAATATTGCCAATATATTCATCTTTAATAAGCCTTTCTCCATCAAGAGATGCAACCATACCAGTAAGGCAAAGTTGTTCATTCTCAATTTTACTATTCACACCTATTGGGACTTGGCATCCACCTTCAAGCTCTCTTAAAAAAGCCCTTTCTGCTAGACATCTTTGACTGGTGGGTTTATCTTCTAAGATATTTATAATTTCTAAAACTTTTTTATCATCAGACTTACATTCAATGCCTAGTGCTCCTTGGCCAACGGCATGCAGGGAAACTTCACTTGGTATAATCTGGTGAATTCTTGATTCAAAGCCTAATCTCTTTAAACCAGCGGCCGCAAGAATTATACAATCAAATTCTCCTGCATCTAATTTTTCAATTCTTGTAATAACATTTCCCCTGATATCTTTGAAAACAAGATGTGGGTACTTATTTCTTAATTGTGCAAGTCTTCTTAGGGAGCTTGTTCCAACAATCGAACCTTCAGGTAAGTTTTCTAATTTATAACAGTCATTTTTTTTGTTTACTACTAAAGCATCTGCAGGATCCTCCCTCTTTGTAATGCATCCTAATTTAAGGCCATTAGGCAAATTGGTTGGTAAATCTTTTAGAGAATGTACTGCTATATCTGCATGTCCTACGAGCATTTGTGCTTCAAGTTCTTTTGTAAATAAGCCTTTGTCGCCTATTTTTGCTAAGGCTACATCAAGGATTTTGTCACCTTGAGTTGCCATAGCTTCTATAGATACCTTTAAATTGGGAATATTCCTTTCTAGTTGATCTTTAACCCATAAAGTTTGAACCATTGCTAGCTTACTTCTTCTACTAGCTATTTTCAGCTTAAAATTAGTCATTAAATATTATTTTGAGTTTGAATTAAAAATTAAGTCGAATTTATTTTAAGCTATTATTTTGCGAGTTTTTAAAGCTAATTATTATACTTAACTTTTTTTATTTTATATATTCTTTTAAAACCCCATTTCGATTTGGATGCCTAAGTTTTCTTAGAGCTTTTGCCTCTATTTGTCTAATTCTTTCTCTCGTCACATCAAAAATCTGGCCAATTTCTTCAAGAGTTTTCATTCTTCCATCATCAATTCCATATCTCAATCTGAGAACATCTCTTTCTCTTGGACTAAGAGTGGCTAATACTCCTTCCAAATCTTCTCTTAGTAAAGTTTTAGAAACATCTTGCTCTGGATTTTCTATATCAGCCTCTATAAAGTCTCCTAGTCTTGAGTCTTCTTCTTTCCCTATTGGAGTTTCTAAAGAAATAGGAAGTTGAGCACTTTTAGCTATAAATCTTAATTTTTCGATTGTCATTTCCATACTCTCAGCGATTTCTTCTTCACTGGGTTTCCTGCCAAATTCTTGGCTAAGAACTTTTGTGGTTTTTTTAATTCTGGATATTGTCTCGTATAAGTGAACTGGCAATCTAATAGTTCTACTTTGATCCGCAATTGCTCTTGTAATGGCTTGGCGAATCCACCAAGTTGCATATGTAGAGAACTTATAACCTTTTTCATGGTCGAATTTTTCCGCTGCCCTAATTAGACCCAAACTTCCTTCTTGGATTAAATCTTGAAATGATAAACCTCTATTCATATATTTTTTAGCAATGGAAACAACTAATCTTAAATTTGATTGAACCATTTTTTCTTTAGCTCTCCGCCCTAAGAGAAGTCTTCTTCTAAATTTGGGAAGAGGCATATCTATTAACTCGGCCCATTCTCTTACAGATGGGAAATGTCCTTTTTCTGACTCATATTGAGTTGCCAGCTCTTCTAATTGGAGTAAGTCAGCAATTTTTCTTGCAAGCTCAATTTCTTCATCTGGTCTTAAAAGTCTAATTCTTCCAATTTCTTGGAGATAAACTCTTATTGAATCTTCAGTGTAGATACCTTTTGGCCCAAGTTTTATATTCCCGAGCCCTTTATCTTCTTCTTCAGAATCACTAAATTCATTATTGTTATTTTCAATACTGCTTTCGTTTAACTCTGCAGATGTCTGTAAAGTTTGATTATTTTTATTACTATCTTCTTCAACTACTGTTTCTAAATTTGTATTAATTTTTTTATTGATCTTTTTTTTGGAACTAGGCTTGGAATTCTTTGATTCTGCTGCGACTGGACACATAATTGACTCCTTTCTACGGTGAATTTAACTAGATAAAATTTTATTTAGGGCTAATTTGAACATTTAGTAGTAAATTCCACTTAATGTTTAAAAAACTTTTTTACAAAATGAGAATAGGAAAAGTTTTCTAAATTGTTGAAAAATTTAAATAGTGCTATAGATTACCTAAAGTAAAAAGTCTTGGGATTTCTCAGACAGGCAGATCAGTTTTGAATTTTCAGTCAATGATCAGAGCTTCATGTCTCCCTTAAGAGCAGGATACTTACAATGTGCAAAAACACTTTGTGGAATGTTCAACAATCCAATACTAAGAAAAAGTTTTGAAGCCGGCAAGTAATCAGTTATTAAATATCTCCTATAAATTGGAAATTTTGCTTGATATAGGTAGTAGTAATGAAAGCTTTTACTATTTAGATGGAAATAATCTTGGAGCAGAAGTTGGAGATATTGTAAGTGTGAGACTAAGGGGGAGATTATTGAATGGGTTGGTGATCTCCAAAAAAGACTTTTCGACAATCAATAATGATGAATCAAATATTACTGGAGGAAAAAGCATAAGATATTTGTTTGTTGAAAGTATTTTGCAGAAAAAAATAATTGATGAATCTTGGAGAGAATTGATAGACTCCCTAGCCTCTTTTTATATGGTTAGTAATTTAAAAATGTTTAAAACTGCATTTCCTCCTGGCTGGATTGGTAAACATAAAAATTTCTCTAAAGGTTTAAAAGATCAAATATGGATTGAAACTAAAAAAGAATTTGATATTAAGAAAAATGGATTAACCAAAAAAGAATTTTTTTTAATGGATAGTTTATCTAAAAAAGGCAATTGGCAAAGTGAATTAATAAAGTCTGGTTTTAATTACACTCTAATCAACTCAATGGTCAGTAAAAATTATCTTGCTAAATCTAAAAGAAAAAAAAATACAAATAGTAAATTAAATTCCTTTGTAAAAGATCATATCGCAACGAAAAAACCAAATCTTACAAATGAGCAAAAAATTGCATTTCAAAAATTTCAAACAATGAAACCAGGAGATGCATTACTTCTTTGGGGCGAAACAGGTTCAGGTAAAACAGAAGTGTATATGAGAATTGCTGAAGATCAATTTCTTAAGAAAAAAAGTTGTTTGATACTAGCCCCAGAAATTGGATTAATTCCTCAACTTATTGATAGGTTTAGTAGGCGATTTAATAATGTTGTTTACGAATATCATAGTAATTGTTCTCCCGATCATAGAACTTTAGTTTGGAAGAAAATTATTAATGCTAATGAACCTTTAATAGTAATAGGTACAAGGTCGGCAGTTTTTCTTCCAATCAGAAATCTGGGATTAATAATAATGGATGAAGAACATGATGTTTCTTATAAGCAAGATAGTCCTATGCCTTGCTATGACGCGAGAGAGATTGCTATTGAAATAGTAAAAAGGAATTCTGCAAAGTTAATTTTTGGGAGTGCAACCCCATCAATGAAGACTTGGAAAAAGTGTATTTTTGAAAGGAATTTTAAATTGGTAAGAATGCTTCAAAGGATATCCAGTAATGAGACTCCTGAAATAAAAATTATTGATATGCGGGATGAGTTCAAGAAGGGAAATATGAAAATTTTTTCCAATGAATTATTACAATTGCTTCCTCAACTACGCTTAAGAAAAGAGCAAGCAATAATTTTGATCCCTAGGAGGGGGCATAGTGGATTTTTAAGTTGTAGAAATTGCGGATATTTAATAAATTGCCCCAACTGTGACGTTCCTTTATCAGTTCATCTCGGATCACAAGGAAAAAAATGGTTAAGATGTCATTGGTGTGATCATAAATCAAGATTGATCAATCGTTGCCCAGATTGTCATTCAACTGCTTTCAAACCTTTTGGAATTGGTACGCAAAGGGTAATAGAGTTTTTAAATGAAGAATTTCCTGACTTAAGTGTACTTCGCTTTGATAGAGATACAACTTCAGGAAGGGATGGGCATAGAGATATTCTTTCAAAGTTTTCTAAAGGTGATGCTGATATTCTTGTCGGTACTCAGATGTTGGCAAAAGGTATTGACATCCCCAATATTACTCTTTCAGTAGTTATTGCAGCAGATGGGTTGCTTCATCGCCCAGATATTTCAGCAGAAGAAAAATCATTACAATTATTTTTGCAAGTAGCAGGAAGGGCCGGCAGGGCACAAAAAAAAGGGAAAGTAATTTTTCAAACATATAAACCTAACCACCCGGTGATTTCGTATCTTCAAAAAAGAGATTATGAAAGATTCTTAATTGAAAACTCGAGATTGAGAAAGGATGCTAATTTATTTCCATTTTGCACAATTTGCCTACTAAAATTATCAGGTGAAAATTATGAATTAACTGAGTCAATTGCAATAAAATTAGCAAAATATCTACTCAGTTTTTGTGAGAAAAAGAACTGGAAATTAATTGGCCCTGCCCCTAGTTTAATAGCTAAAGTCGGTAAAAAATTTAGATGGCAGATATTAATACATGGTCCTGAAGGAACAAAGATTCCTTTACCTGATAGATCAATATTATGGAAACTTATTCCAAAAAATGTTTTTTTAACAATAGATGTTAATCCAGCAGAGTTGTAATTACTTTGATGGAAGTTGAGGTAAATCTGAACCTAATTTAAATCTATAGAATCTTAATAAATAAGCCAATATTATAATTATTAAAATAATAGATATCCCAATCAAGAGTTTGTTGAGGCTCCAGAAAGAAAATTCAAGACTATTTATCTGCCCTTGATTTAAATCCCAAATTATTAGATTTTTTGTGATTTCTAAACTTGAATTATTTTTATCGGTAAGGATAGCTTTATTAGGGTGAATAATTTTGAAAATGAGTTCTAAATTATCAATACCTTTAATAGAATTTAGATCCAAATCTAACCTGTAAAAGTATTTTTTAAAAAAAATGAAATTTTTTTGAGTAGTATTAATTTCTATATTTGTTGATTCTCCCGCTAATTCTCCAGCTGTATTTTGGGTGATTTTAAGAACTTGCTTTGTATCCTCTAAATTGAGATTTTTATGTTTCACAGAAAAGGTTGATTCGTCTTGTTCAATTTCTGCGTCAGGAAAAATATCTTTCATCTTCTCTTCAAATTTTAATTGCCAAGGAAATTTCTTTATGTATTTACTCTCTATCACTAAGATATTAGTTATTGAATCAAGTTCACTAAGATCAAGGGTATCCTCAATTTTTACGCAGCCACTTAAAAGTGGAATTAATAATAATAGTATTAAAAAAATGATCAGTGAAAAGCCTTTCTGAAAGGGTTTGGTTTCACCAGTTGGTGTCTCAGTTACATTAATAAATTTTTTTTTCTTCAATACTTCTCTTTTTTTGCGAAGTGAGTTAAGAGATTTTTTATTGAGTGATGGGTCGCTTTCAAACTGTAAGTTCCAATTTTCTGGTTTTTTAATATCAGGAGAGTCTATAACTTCCATCAAATATTTTGCATTTTCTCTCGTCTTATTATCGTAAGATTTTAGAAGTTCTTTACAAAACTTTTTTGCCTCCTCCCTTTTATTGATGCCACATAGAGCAGTAATTAAGATTGTTCTTAAATTTACTCCCTCTTTGCTTGATAAAGGAAATGATTCGATTATGGGCAAAAGAAATTCAATGCAATAATGATACTCACCTTTAGCTAAGGCAAGTTCTACTTTTTCTAAAACTTGCTCATAAGTTTTCATTGGTTAGGCGACTATCATTGTACCTATACCGGAATTTGTAAAAATCTCAAGAAGTAATGAATGTTCTATTCTTCCATCAATTATGTGAGCTGCTTTGACTCCTTGGGCTAAAGCTCTTATACAGCATTCTGTCTTTGGAATCATACCTTCAGTTACAATTTTTTTATCAATAAAATCTCTTGCCTCTTTGAGATTAGTTTTTTCAACAAGACTATTTTTGTTATCTTTTTCCTTTAAAATCCCTTGAGTATCAGTAAGAAGAATAAGTTTTTCTGCATTTATTGCAGCAGCAATTTCTCCAGCAACAAAATCTGCATTGATGTTATGGGAAATCCCCTCCAAGGTTGATCCAATGCTAGAAATAATTGGGATATATCCTTTAGAAATGAGAGGATCTAATATCTCAGGATTGATTTTTGTAACCTCTCCCACTAACCCATGGCTACCATCTCCTAGTTCTCTAGATTGAATTAAGTTGCCATCAAGACCAGATATTCCCACAGCTAATGATCCAGTTTTATTAATGCCTTTTACAATTTGTTTGTTAACTCTACCCATTAGAACCATCTCGACAATTTCCATTGTTTTTTGATCAGTAATTCTTAATCCATTTTCGAATTTAGGAGATATTTCTAATTTCTTTAACCAATTATTAATCTCTGGTCCACCTCCATGAATCACTATCGGACAAACCCCAACGGTTGATAAAAGTGCTATGTCTCTAAAAAAAGCATTTTTTAAATTGTCATTCTCCATAACAGAACCACCATACTTGATAACAATTTTTCTACCTGAGAAACTTTGTATATATGGAAGTGCCTCGCTTAATATTGATACTCTTTGAGAATCATTCATTATAAAAATTCATTAAAACTTGATTGAATTGATAGGTTAGGTTTTTACAAATATATCCCTATATTCAATAAAAGAGAATAAAATCAAATTCTTTTTTATTATCGTCGATAATAAATTCTGATTCAAGACCTTTGACGAAAAACCTGTTTAATCTTTCTTGTTTTTCAATCCATTTTTCTAGAGGGACAGCGTTTAATTCGAAACGCATCCTTAGGCCATTTTTTTCTTCCTTTGTAATTTCTTCTATTTCTTTTAATTGAGGGGGGTTATCCTCGTCCCACAAATTTAAAGATTCTAATGACGATTCAAGATGAGCTTTTATCCCATACCTCCATCTTGTGACATCTTTAACTAATGCAGTTAATTCTTTTGGTCTATTAAATTTATTTGTCGCAAAATTTGTCTTGTCAAATAACTTTACAGGAGGTATTTCGGAAGTCTTTAAGCCTAATCCAATTAGAAAAATAGGTACTCCATAAAAAAAAGTAGGTACACTTAAATTCACTGAGTCTGTAAAATAAGCAGTCATTCC
Organism: Prochlorococcus sp. AG-459-E08; assembly: GCA_003209425.1. Classification (GTDB taxonomy): domain Bacteria; phylum Cyanobacteriota; class Cyanobacteriia; order PCC-6307; family Cyanobiaceae; genus Prochlorococcus_A. Next base: position 29,930 of record QCRB01000010.1, on the reverse strand, counting down.
AACAAAAGCTAATATACCCCCAGTTGTTACGATTAAGTTTCCAGGCGATAAGTATTTCTTCATTTTGTTTTAGTAGAATGAGTTTTAAAAGGGCTAACAAGTATTATGCAAGATCCTAATACTGCAAATCAAGGAGATTTAATTTTTAAACTTGAACAAGATAGAGCATGGCTACTAGAAAATCTTGATAAGGGTAAATGGTCAGAAATAAGAAGCGAACTTGCCGCGCTTGAAAGAAAAATAAGCAAGTTAATTATAAGTGTTCAAGAAAATAATGTTGATATTTGATTTAAAAAGGTATTTCGTCAACTTCAGGTACTAAAGGTGAACTGTCCCAACTAGATTTTTTGGCGGTTTCTTTATTTTCAAATGACTCATTATTTTCTTTTTGATCAGACTTAATAACATCAACTGGCGATATTTGATGAATCTTTGAAGCTGTTAGTTCTGGTTGTTTTTCTTTAGTTCCATCTTTTCTAGTGACAGAATTCATCTTTAGACGTCCCTCAATAACAATATTTTGTCCCTCCTTTAGTTCATCTACCATTTCTTGGGCAATATTCCCCCATCCTATGATCTTGAGATCTCTGGTTGGATCTTCACTACGTAATCCTTTAAAATTAACTATCATTTCTGCAATTGGAGTTTGGTTTTCTTTGGTATACCTCATTTGGGGAGCGCTATTAATGACCCCCTGAATTAAACAATGATTCATTACTTACTATTTAATTAAAGACATACTGATGCAGAATCAAGGAAATTGCTATAAAAATGTTTGGATCCTATCAGGAACTTCGGATGGACCTGTAATAGCTAATAGGCTTCTTGAACTTAATTATTTAGTCTTTGCAAGTGTTTTAACTTATAAAGCAGGGCAAGCTTATATTGAAAATCCAAAGTTACATATCATTACGGGGAAATTAAATAATAAAGATCAAATAATTAATTTCATAAATAAAAATAAAATCACATGCGTTATCGATGCTACACATCCGTTTGCCGTAATAATTTCTAAAAATCTTAATAATGCATGTAAAGAAATTAATACACCTCTTTTACTATTTGAGAGGAAATCTCTAATAAATAACACTAATAATTTTTTTTATATTGATCATTTAAAGGATATAAATAATGTTGATATAGAAAATAAGAATATTCTTCTTGCAATAGGATCAAGATTCCTTAACGATACAGCAAGTTATTATATGAATTGTAAAGCAAATGTATTTACAAGGGTACTTCCAACTTATGAGAGCATAACTAAAGCTTTTGGATCATGTATTAAGAATGCAAATATAGCGATACTTGAACCGAGTAAAAGTGAGGAAGGAATTTTAGAAAAAAAACTTTGTGATTTTTGGAAAATAGATTATGTACTATGCCGAGAATCTGGAAGTTATTCTCAAAAAAACTGGGAAAGTATTATTTCAGGAAGTAAATTAAAGCTATTTTTGGTTAAAAGGCCAAAAATAGAAAATGATTACTCTAACTCTTTCAGTAAATACGAGGAATTGATAGATCATATTACTAGAAATTTTAATTTTTAATTTTTTATGGAAGTTTTAATTATGATCACAACTGAATCAAGCAAAAAAAATGCTTTGCTAGTGGCTAAATTACTCTTACAAAAAAAACTTGCAGCTTGTGTTTCAATAAAACAAATCTTTTCAATTTATGAGTGGGATAATGATATCGCAGAAACTCAAGAGTTTGAAATTACTATAAAAAGTAAACCAGAATTAAAAGATGATTTAATAAATTTTTTAAAAACAATTACTACATATGATGTTCCTCAAATTCTTTACAAGAAATACCATTCTGATATGAAATATTTTGATTGGCTGAATGAGACTATTTAATTAAGCATGCCTTATTAACTCTTTAAGATCAATATTGGATCTTGATCCAAGTTGAGTTACTATATGTCCCGCACAAATTGAGCCTATCTCTCCACACCTTGTGAGGGAATAATTATTTATTAATCCATGAATAAATCCTCCGGCATAAATATCTCCCGCACCAGTAGTATCGATTACCTCACCCTTTGGTATTGACTGAATCACCTCTAAACCTTTTTTGTTAATAATGAGAGAGCCTTCATGACCTTTAGTTACTACGACTAATTCACATAATGAAGAGAGGTCACTTTGGCAGATTTCTAATTTTTCCTTTTGAAATAGACTTAACACTTCGGATTCATTACAAAAAACTATATCTACAAAATTATCAATTAATCCCAAGAAACTCTCTCGATGTCTATCCACGCAAAATGAATCAGATAATGAAAGGATTATTTTTGTATTAGATAGTTTTGCAATTTCAGCTGCTTGAAGAAAAGCATTTTTGGCTAATTTGCTATCCCATAAATAACCCTCTAAATATAAATATTTACTATCCTTTATTTCACTAAAATTGATATCTTTTGGTTCAAACTCTACAGATGCTCCAAGATAGGTGCACATAGTTCTTTGAGCATCAGGTGTAATTAAAATTATTGAATGAGCTGTTGAAGCACCTTTAAAAGTTGGTGGAGTATTAAATATAGTTTTACTTTTTTTGATATCAGCAGAAAAGAAATTTCCATATTTATCATTTTTTACTCTTCCTATAAATTGAACTTCATTACCTAATTCTGCTAAACATACAACGGTATTTGCTGAGGATCCCCCTGATATTTGTTTGATCACTTTGCAATTTTCTAACAATTTCTGAGATTCATCAGAATTAATGAGATTCATTGATCCTTTCTCTAAATTATTTATTTCAAGAAACTCATCTTCAATATTTACAATAATATCTACTATTGCATTACCTAGACCAATGAGGTCAATGACTTTATTTTGTTCTAAATGTCTAAAAGATTCCTTCATTTATTTGGAACTAAATTACCTTAGAAGTGCTCTTTTAGGTCCATGAATTGGGTCTTCAATTACGATAGTTTGATCTCTATTTGCCCCTAATGAGACAATGGCAATTGGAACCTCCATTAATTCAGCTAAAAATCTAAGATAATTCATAGCATTTTCAGGGAGATCAGCTAGTTTTCTGCAATTCGCAGTTGAACATTGCCAACCTTTTAATTTCTTGAAGATTGGCTTACATTTTTTTAAGTCATCCGAATTTGTAGGAAAGTAATCTATTTTTTCTCCATCAAGATCATATGCAATGCAAACTTGAATTTCATCTAATTCATCTAATACATCTAGTTTTGTAATTGCTAAACAATCAAGACCATTCACAGATACAGCATATTTACCAATAACTCCATCAAACCATCCACATCTCCTCCTCCTCCCAGTAGTTGTTCCAAATTCACTGCCTCTATCACAGAGTTGATCATTTATACTCCCTTGTAATTCAGTTGGGAATGGCCCCTCACCTACTCTTGTGGTGTATGCTTTTGCGACTCCTATGACTCTATCAATTAACGTGGGGCCAACTCCAGCTCCAATACATGCTCCTCCTGATATAGGGTTTGATGAGGTAACAAAAGGATAAGTCCCATGATCTAAGTCAAGCAGAGTGCCTTGGGCACCTTCGAAAAGAATATTCTTCTTGTTTTTTGAGGCTGCATGTATAGTTCTCGTGCAGTCAACAACATGCTTTGATAATCTTTCTCCATAGTCCAGATATTCCTTGACAATATCTTCTACTCTTAGTGGTTTGATGCCATATATTTTTTCTAAAAGACCGTTTTTTTCTCTTAATGGAACTTCTATCACATCACTTAACCTTTCCTTGTTGAGCAAATCTCTTATTCTGATGCCATTCCTTTGGGATTTATCTGCATAAGTTGGACCAATTCCCCGACCTGTTGTCCCTATTTTGTTTGACCCTCTATCAGCTTCCATTGCTTCATCTAATATTCGATGATAAGGCATTGTTACATGTGAGGTTGATGAAATTTTTAATCCTGAGATATCAATTCCATTTTCAATCAACATGTCGATTTCCTTTAATAAGATTTTTGGATCTACAACAGTTCCTGATCCAATTAAACAAGTAGTACTTTTATAAAGTATGCCAGAAGGGATTAAATGTAATTTCAAGACTTTATCATCTACTACTATTGTATGCCCTGCATTTACTCCACCTTGATAGCGTACGACAACATCTGCCGAGCGACTAAGCAAATCGGTTATTTTACCTTTTCCTTCGTCACCCCATTGGGCTCCGATTACAACAACATTAGCCAATTTTAGAAGAGCATTAATTTGTGGGAATATTTAATATATTCAAAAATCTGTGTTTACTTTTAAAAAGTAAATGAATTGTATCAACTTTCTCTGAGAACCATTTTTTCAGCAAGAGAAAATTCTTTTGTTAAACGCTCTTTAAGTTTATCTGGTAAAGGTCTACTTGCAAAGTTTTTGTAATGGCCTGCCATAGCATTTAATGCTGTTTGCATGGTTGTAAATGATTGAGTTTTGTTAACCATACCTCTATTTCTATACCTAGAAATATAGTCAGTGATAAGGGTAAGAGCCTCGCTTCTTACATCATCTTTATTTGGCGAATCTTTAGGAGTATCAACAGCTTTTTGCAATGATTGAACAACTGAAATTGTATCTTTTGCATAGTCACCTGTCATTGAGGTTTTTACTGCTATTGAAGGAGAACTAAATAAAGTAAAAACTACCATCAAAGAAAGTGCAAAAGATATTGCTTTGGTAAGATATTTTAAAATTGATTTTGGTGACCATTTCAATAACATAATTTAGCTCCAAAAATTTAACCTTATGGATTTTTATTGTACATTATTTCTGATTCAGAAATAAATGTTTCCAACAATTTATCAGCACTAATTTTAAATTTAGAATTATTTTTTCTGCATATAAGTTCTACTTCTTTGTTTATAGAATCTCTACCAATAATTATCTGAAAAGGGATTCCGATTAGTTCTGAATCTTTAAATTTCACACCCGCTCTATCGTCTCTATCATCAAGAAGGACGTCAATTTTATTAATTTTAAAGTCATTATATATTTGTTCAGTAAGTTCTTTTTGAGAAGGATCTTTTAGGTTTGTAGGAATAATAATAACCTCAAAAGGAGCAATCTGAATTGGCCAACAAATCCCTTTTTGATCATGATTCTGTTCGATAGCAGCTTGGGCTATTCTTGTAACTCCAATTCCATAGCAACCCATCCACAAATTTTTTAACTTACCATCCTTATCAGAAAACTTAGCATTTAATTTTTCACTATATTTTTGACCTAGTTGGAAAATATGTCCAATTTCTATACCTTTTTTTTCTTTAAGTACCTCATTATCGTCAACTTTTATTTTATCTCCTTCTTTAGCATTCCTAATGTCATTAATTACATAATCCTTTGAATCAAAAGAAAATTCTTGAAAAACTTTATGGAAATTCACTTTATTCCCACCACTAATAAATCTAGAAAGATTACTAGCAGAGTGATCAATTATTCTCGTCCATCTTTTATCCCAATTAGAACTCGCTTTAATAGTTTTATTTTCTAAATCTGGTCCGATGTAACCTAAAGGAAAATCAATTAGGTTTTTTTCGATAATATTTTTGTCTTCAATTTTCTTAAGGTCAATAAGGTTTATATTATGGAGTTTATTTACTATATTAAAAAGCTTTACCTCATTAATATTTTGATCACCTCTTATACATCCAAGAATTGGGACCTCGAGGTTACTCTCGAACTTAGCTAGGAATACTACAACTTTAATAATCTGAGTAGGGTTTAAATTATTATTTTTACAAACGTCGAAGATTGTTTTTTGTTGAGGTGTTTCTAGCCACCCGGTAACATTGTCTTTTATTGGGACAGGTTGGGAGGGTATAGAAACAGCTTTTTCTATATTCGCCGCATAAGAACCGCTTTGAGTAAATAATATAGAATCTTCACCGGAATCTGCAGTAACCATAAATTCTTTGGAGGAGGCACCACCAATGGCGCCACTATCTGCTTCAACCCCTACTGTTTGCAGTCCACAAGATTTAAAAATGTTTTCATAAGCATTGCTCATCTTTTCATAAAATAAAGCTAAATCGTTTTCTGAAGAATGGAAAGAATAACCATCTTTCATTATGAATTCTCTACTTCTCATTAATCCAAATCTTGGCCTTATTTCATCTCTGAATTTTGTCTGAATTTGGTAAAAACATTGTGGTAATTGCTTATAAGAATTAATGATTTCTGATGCAATACTCGTAATAACTTCTTCGTGCGTTGGAGCTAAACCAAATTCTTTCCCTTGCCTATCTTTGAGACTAAACATTATTCCTTCCCCTGCCGTGTATCCTTCCCATCTTTCACTTTTTTTCCATAAATCTGCTGGATGAAGTTGAGGTAAAAGTAATTTAGTGCAACCAATAGTATTGAGTTCTTTTTCTATAATTGTGGAAATTTTTTCTATAACTTTGAGCATTATTGGCATGTATGCGAAAATGCCACTGTTGACTCTGCGAATGTAACCAGCTTTTAAAAGTAATTGATGTGAAATAATCTCAGCTTCAGAAGGTGTGTCACGAAGTGTTCCCAGAGGAAATGACGTGTTCACGCGCATACAAAAAATCCTTAATAATTATTAATTTTATCAATTAAGGTGAAAAAAAATTTAAAGTGTCTTGAGTCCCTCAACGCTACTAGTCTGGACAAATTGTTTCTGCTAGGTTCTTCAGTAATGAAGTTAAAACTTTAACAAAGTTCATTTTTCTAAAACATTTTCTTAAAGTTATGGAAAATTTAGATTCAAATATTTCTAGCGAAGAGGAATTAGTAAGTATTGATGAAGTTCAAAAATTCTTAAATAGATCTAGAGCATCTGTTTATAGGTATACAAATACTGATTTAAGAAATCTAAACCCTAGCTTTAATCCAAGAAAATTAAATCCAGAATTTAGGACAGATCAAAAAGATCCTTTAAAATTTCATCCTAATGAAGTAGCCAGATTTGCAAAAGATATCTTGAGAATTAAAGAAGTTACTGTAGAAGTGTTCAATACACCTTCCTCTGCTGCTCAAAACGTACTTTTACAAATATTAGAAGAATTAAAATCTATAAGATCGTTACTAGAAAAGAGTAATTAAACAATAACTAAAAAATGTTTTGATTTATTGACATTAAGAATGTAGGATATTGATGTCCAATTACCTGCATAAACTTTACCAATTAAGAATTCTTGAGTTATACGAAATCAAAGCACTTTGTGAAAAATAAATTAACCGAAGAACCTTCTCTAGGTTCTGCTCAAAGTGATTTAGAGAAAGATGATGATGACCCTTTAAGTATTAAGAGTTTGTCTATAACATCTTTAGGTATTATTTTTGCCTTTTTGACATTCTTATTACCTTCAATCAGCATTTTAATTGGAAGACCTTTATCTCAGGAGAGCAAGGTAATTTTTAATCACGATTTTAAAAAAGATGGATCTTAGTTCGATACCTCCATCTCCAATGAAAGGAATAGTAAATATAGTCGTTGAGATACCTGCAGGCAGCAGGAATAAATATGAATATTGTTCAGAAGCAGGGATAATGGCATTAGATAGAGTATTGCATTCTTCAGTAAGATATCCTTTTGATTATGGTTTTATCCCTAATACCCTTGCTGAGGATGGAGCCCCTCTTGATGCAATGGTGATAATGGATGAGCCCACTTTCGCTGGTTGTCTAATAAAAGCTAGACCAATTGGAGTTTTAGATATGCATGATTGTGGTGCATATGATGGAAAGCTTTTATGTGTACCTATGGCTAATTCTAGACAAGCCAATATAGTAAGTATTAATCAAATTGCTCCAAATCAGCTTGAGGATGTAGCCGAATTTTTTAGGACTAGCAAAGGACTTGATGGAAGAACAGTTCAGATTGATGGCTGGAGAGATTTTGATGTTGTTGATCAATTATTAAAAAATTGTTCGATACTAAAAAAGAAAAACTTCAAAGTTCTTAAAAAATCGACCATTAGTAATTTAAATTGAAAAAATTAATTTTATATAGTTATATAAAATGCTCTACTTGTCGAAAAGCAGCAAAGTGGCTTGACAAGGAAGAATTGGAATACCAACTAATTGATATTGTAAACGAACCTCCATTATTAAAATATTTAAATTTAGCTTTAGAACAAAACTCTAAAGATAAAAAAAGAGTCTTTAATACTAGAGGTAAGGCATTTAAATCAATTAATCTTGAAATTGATTGTTTAACAAGGGGAGAAATAATTCGACTTCTTTTAAGTGACGGCAGATTAATTAAAAGACCATTTTTGGTTCATGAAGAAAAAGTAATATTAGGATTTAAAGAAATTGAATATGCCAAACAATTTTTGTAAGGTTAAAAAATCAAGCCTTTAAAAATTTATGCCTTCTTTTGTTAAAAGTTTTTTAAAAGAATGGGGTTTGCTAATTCTATTAACTTTTTTTGTTTCTTCTTGTAGATCTTTTTTTGCAGAACCTCGTTACATACCCTCAGGGTCTATGCTCCCAGAATTACAAATAAACGATAGGTTAATTATTGAAAAATTCTCTCTGAGGAACTCTTCACCCAAAAGAGGAGATATTGTTGTTTTTAAATCTCCTTACTCATTTGATGAAAAACTAATTTCTTTAAGATCTAAGCCTCTCCCAAAAAAAGGATATTGTTTTTTTATGAGTTTTCCTCCAATGTCTTTTATCCCGGGCCTGAGAGATCAAGCTTGCGATGCTTATATTAAGAGAGTGGTAGCATTACCCGGAGAAATTGTGAGTGTAAATGCTAAAGGTGAAGTAATGATAAATAATAGATTAATTCTTGAACCTTATGTATCCTATAAGTGCTCATTTACACCTTTTAATGATTGTGGTCAATTTGAAAATATAAAAGTTCCTAAAGATCATTTTTTAGTTTTAGGAGATAATAGATCAAATAGCTGGGATGGAAGATATTGGCCTGGGAGTAAATTTCTTCACAAAAAGGAGATTATTGGAAGAGCTTATTTAAGATTTTGGCCTCTAAGTCAAGTTGGCTTTTTCAATAAATAAAGCCATTTATAATAGCCTGAATTTAAGAAAATAATTATTTAAAAGTTGTTTGAATTTAAAGTGCTCCTGAGGCCGTAGAATCGATTATCCCACCAAGATGTGTTGTGATATTTAGAGCGCTAATCACTGGGGGTTTACTGGGATCATTAAAGAGATCGATTATAGTTATGCCACCATTACCTTGTTTTATCATCCAAATATTTGAATAATTAATCCCAAGGATATTGCAAATGAGAGTTTTATTGACTGCATCATGAGCAACTACAAGGGTAAGATCATTATCTTTTTGAGATAAACAAATTTTCTCAAAAGCTTCTACGGATCTTTCTGATACATCTTTTATAGATTCGCCTTGGGGCATTATTACTTCTTCAGGTTTTTCATGCCAATTCTTAAGTAAAATTGGCCACTTTTCTCTGATTTCTAATTCCAGTTTGCCCTCCCATAATCCGTGACTAATTTCTACAAGTGAATCTATTTTTTCAATTTTTAAATCTTGGTTATTTTGTAGAATTATTTTTGCGGTTTCGAAAGGCCTATGCATTGAACTTGAAAATGCCTTATTGAAAGAAATATTTCTTAAATAATCAAAAGTCTTTCTCGCTTGATCTTTACCGTTTTCGTTTAAAGGAATATCAATTTGGCCTTGGAATCTACCTTCTTTGTTCCAGTTTGTTTCACCATGCCTTATGAGAAATATTCTTGAATCACCAATTTGATTAGGAATATTTTTATTCAGATGGGAGGTTTGATTTAAACATTCAATTTGTGTCTTTAAATTGTCACTATGACTTGAAATGTTGAGGATTGAGAAAGAAGCATTTTCAAGTCTTATTTTTCTAAACCCATGGTTAGGCTTGCCTAATAATAAAAGGATTAAACATCTTAGAATTGCATTATGTCCAACTACTAAAATATTTACATTATCTTTATCTAAATAAATTCTCAAAATATCTTTTATAAATTTATTTGCTTGATTAAATAACTCTTGAATTGGTTTATAAGTTTTATTGTTACTTCTTTTTAAAATCAGATTTTCTGGATTATTTTTCCATATTGGATAAATTTCTGGAAATTTATTTTTTATTTCATTAATTTTTAGACCAGACCAATTACCAAGATCTACCTCTAACAAATTATTATCAAAGATGATTTCTTGTTCTTTATTGAAGCTCTTTACTATGGTTTTTGTAGTCTCTCTAGCTCTTACAAGGGGCGATGAATAGATACTATCGAAGTTTATTTTTGATAATGCTCTTCCTGCTTTGAGTGCTTGTTCGTATCCCTCATCAGTTAATAATGAATCATCTGTCCTTCCTTGAATTAATCCTTTTTCATTGAAACTACTTAGACCATGTCTAACTAAAACTAATCTTATTGTCATTATATAAATATTAAAATGATAATAATTTAATCATCTCATGGCGTGATAAAAATAGGTATGTCAAAAATTAGAAATTTCAATGATAACTAAGTATAAATTTTAACTTTATAATAAATTATGATCTTTAAAAATATTTCTAAGACAAAACTTTCATTAGCTTTAATTTCTATAACCATAACCTTCTTCGTATGGCAACAAGGTTTAAGAGACAGTTTGAGTAGGCCATCTGTTTCATTTGATATTAGTCAAAAAGAACAAGAAATTGCTGAATTGGCGGTTCAATCAATACCGACAAATCTTAAAAATTTTTTCATCTCAAATGATCCTGTTGATCAAATAAATAATGCACTTACTGAGGTCTCATTTAATGAACTAACAGAAAGAAATAAATTAATTCGAATAATTTCTTCAGAATCAAATGAATACATTATTGATAAAAATATGTCGAAAGAGTTTGAAAATAAAAAATATAACTTAATAATTGATGAGATAGAAAAAAAATCTAATAATAATTCTTATAAACCAAATTCTGATAATTTTAATTTATTTAGAGATGATAGATTTTTATATCATCTTTTAAGCAAGAAATTTGATTTTGACGATAGTTTGTTAATAACAAAATCATTTTCAAGCAAAATGTTTTTAAAAATATTAGCCATCAGATTAATACCACTCACAACAATATTTATTGGCTCAATTTTGGCTTTAAAAACATTATGGACAGCAATATCTTTGAAGAGCTTTGGGTGGAAAGAAATTAAACCCTTAGATCTAGAGTTGATAGATATGGTTTTATTAATTGCAGGTGGATTTGTTGTCTTGGGAGAAGTTGTTTCACCCTTATTTTCAATAAGTTTAGTTGAACTTTTCTCAAAAAATATCTCTACTGAGTTGTCACAATCTCTAAAAATATTCTTTGGATATATTTTTATGGCATTTCCTCCATTATTGATAGTTTTTTATCAAATAAAGTCTTTAAATGGTGAATTCACTTTAAAAAAAGATTATTTTCAGTTCAATTTCTTGCCACTAAAAGATGCAATTATTCTGGGAATTAAGGGTTGGTTAACAATTGTTCCTCTTGTCTTTCTGATTTCTTTAATAATGAATACTCTAATTGACAATCAAAATGGTAGTAATCCTTTGTTGGAAATTGTACTTAATAATAATAATTACTTATCATTTATTCTTTTATTTATTACAACAACTCTCTTGGCTCCCTTATTTGAGGAGATTATATTTCGCGGTATTTTACTACCAACTCTTTCAAGAGATTTTGGAATAATTTTGGGCATCATAATTTCAGCTTTTATTTTTGCTTTAGCTCATTTAAGTTTGGGAGAAATGCCTCCATTATTTGTTCTAGGATTAGGACTGGGAATTACGAGAATTGCCTCGGGGAGTTTGCTTTCTTCAGTGATTATGCATTCTTTATGGAATGGGTTGACCTTCTTTAATTTGTTTCTATTAAGGACATAAAGAATTTAATTGTATTACTTGCGAATCAAACTAAAAGATGTTTATTTAATTAATAAGACTTCTTTTATTACAAAAAAATAATTAATGAATCCATATGGTGCAAAATCTAATTTAAAAAAAGAAGCTTCATACCAAAGTCAAAAAAAGTCAGAAAAAATATCTAAACTCAGCACTCAATTTATACATCAAGTATTCGACGCTATAAATATTTCTCTTTTAGTTTTAATTTTTATATTATTTTTCTTATCATTTAATAGTCAAAGGGAATGGTCGAATACATACAAAACTTTATCTAAAACAAGAGCTCTCAATAACAATCTTATTGATTATATTTCTAAAATTGAGGAATTTTATATTGGTGAACTTGAGTCTCTCATTATTTATAGAAAAACTAAACCTGAAGATTTAATCTATCTAGATAAAATTGCAGAAAAAAAAGAAAGTTTATTTAAGAAAAATTTAAGTAGTTTCACTGAAGGTTTAAGTGGTAGCAGATATCAAATGGGATATTGATGAAAAAATACAAAAAAATTGTTCGTCTAGCTTCCCTTGATCAAAGGAGATTTAAATTCCTCTCCATTTTTAGTTTTCTGTTAATATTTTCTTTGTTTGGCAGGCTAGTCAAATTGCAGGTCTTTAATGCCTCTGATTTGCAAACGAAAGCTAGATTAATACAATCTTCTAAAACTAACTCCTTAAAAAAAAGGAGATCAATTGTTGATAGAAATAATAGACTAATTGCTTACGACAAACCACTCTATAAATTATGGGCTCACCCAAAATATTTTAATTTTCCTGGTGATCCAATTAACAGAATTCGCAGTATTGAAGAAGTTGCAAAAAAATTGTCACCTATTCTGGATATAAATGATGAAATACTCTTGGGAAAATTTAACAATAAAAAAAGTGGCATCAAGCTTTTGGATAAAATTTCAGATGAAAAGGCAGAAAAGATTAAAAACCTTCAAATAAGCGGACTTGATTTGTTTCAATATTCGCAAAGATATTATCCACAAGGGGCGCTTTACTCTAATCTTGTCGGTTTTGTTAATGATGAGAATATAGGTTCAGCAGGTTTAGAGCTGCATTTAGATAATCAAATTAAAGTTTTTCGTAAAAGTCATCTAATTAAAAGAGGAGGAGATGGAACCCCTCTACCTGACAATTCTGCCTCGGGTGATTTTATTCCTGATTACAAGATTTTAGGCCTCACTTTAGATTCAAAGTTGCAGAAAGCTTCATTTAATGCATTATCAAAACAAGTAAGCAAGTGGAAAGCAAAGAAAGGATTTGCAATAGTTATGGATGTTAATAATGGTCAGATCCTTTCTTTGGTTGCGGTCCCTTCATATGATCCGAATAAATTTTGGCAGTATGATTCTGAAATCTTTAGGGGTTGGTATTCTCAAGATTTATTTGAGCCTGGTTCAACTTTTAAACCCATTAATCTTGCTTTAGCCTTAGAAGAAAAAGTAATCCAGAAAGATGGTTTAGTAGAAGATAATGGAAAGATTAATGTTGGAGGATGGACACTTTCTAATTGGGATAAAAAAGGTAATGGATACATTGATTATCCAAAAGTGTTGCAGGTTTCAAGTAATGTTGGGATGGTAAAAATAATGCAAAATTTAGATCCTAAAATTTATTGGGATTGGCTCAACAATTTAGGTATAAATAAAAATTTAGAGACTGACTTATATGAATCAACTGTAGGGCAATTAAAGAGAAAAGATTTATTTGTAAATCAATCAATTGAGCCTGCAGTGACTTCTTTTGGTAAAGGGTTCTCAATCTCGCCACTTAAATTGGTTCAACTTCATGCTGCTTTAGCAAATGGGGGTTTTGAAGTTACTCCTCATGTAACCTCTACTTTCAAAGAAAGAGTTAATAAACATCCCAAAAAACAATTTTTTTCATATGAGGTCTCTAAAACTGTTCTTGAATGGATGGAGAGCGTAGTTGATAAAGGTAGTGGATCAGGAGTGAAAATTGAGGGTTATAGAATAGCTGGAAAAACAGGTACTTCTCAAAAAGCTTTAAATGGTGTTTATACAAGTAAAAAAGTTTGTAGTTTTGTAGCCGTCTTGCCAGTTAATAATCCGAAATATGTAATCCTCGTTGTTGTTGATGAGCCATCCAAATCTTATGCATATGGTTCAACTGTTGCAGTACCAGTTGCAAAAGAAATTATCGAGAGTTTAATAGTAATTGAAAAGTTACCTCCTAAAATTAAAGATAATGGAATGATTGTTAAAAAACCCTAAAATTTTCCCACTTTATAGATATTTAGTTCATTATTTGATGATTTCATTTGGAATTAAAGCTAGGTTATATATGTATATATGATTATCTGGATATGAAATCAACTTTAGAACAATTGTCCTCAATGACTGTTGTTGTTGCTGATACTGGTGATTTAGATTCGATAAAAAAATTCCAACCAAGGGATGCTACTACTAATCCTTCATTAATACTAGCTGCTGCTAAGAACCCTGACTATGTGAAATTAATTGATAAAGCTTTAGAAAGTTCAGAAAACACATTGCCCAATGGATTCTCTGAAATTGAATTAATTAAAGAAACTGTAGACCAAGTTTCAGTATTTTTTGGTAAAGAAATATTGAAAATTATTTCAGGGCGCGTATCTACAGAAGTTGATGCAAGACTAAGCTTTGACACAGAAGCTACGGTAAAAAAAGCAAGAAAATTAATCAATCTCTACAAAAATTTTGGTATCGAAAAGGAAAGAATCTTAATTAAGATTGCCGCGACATGGGAAGGAATTAAAGCAGCTGAAATTTTGGAAAAAGAGGATATTAAATGCAATTTAACTTTACTTTTTAACTTCTGCCAAGCCGTAACTTGTGCAAATGCAAAGATAACCTTAATCTCCCCGTTCGTTGGTCGTATATTGGATTGGCATAAAGCAAAAACTGGTAAAACTAGTTTTATTGGTGCTGAAGATCCTGGTGTTATTTCGGTTACGCAAATTTATAAGTATTTTAAAGAAAAAGGATTCAAGACAGAAGTAATGGGAGCTAGTTTTAGAAATCTTGATGAAATAAAAGAATTAGCAGGTTGTGATCTTTTAACAATAGCACCAAAATTTCTTGAGGAATTGAAAAAAGAAAAAGGAAAGTTAATTAGAAAATTAGATGTAAGTAGCCAAATAAATAATTCTATTGACTATAAATATGAAGAAAAAGATTTCAGATTAAGCATGTTAGAAGATCAAATGGCTAGTGAGAAGCTTAGTGAAGGTATCACTGGCTTCAGTAAGGCTATAGAAGAATTAGAAGAGCTATTACTTAAGAGATATTCAGAAATTAAAAATCATAAATTAATTTCTGCTAACTAAATTTAAGTTTGAATAAAAAAAATTAGGTTCCACTATTTGTTAAAAGCCTTCTGATAACTCTTTTTGCAATATCTTCATAACTCATTTCTCCTGATAATATTTGAGCAATACGTTTGGGTGCTGTTTTTCTTTTGACACCTAATTGGTATCCAGTTCTGGGAAATCTATAAAATACCTGTGCTATTCTCCTCCCCCAAGCCATTGATTTCCCCCATATTTTGTTAATTTCTTTCGTATAAAGATTTAAATCATCTACTTTCCCTGATATGCACTGATCTATGTATTCTGCTGCATAAAAACTGCTAATTAAAGATGGTCTAATTCCTTCAGCTAAGAATGGATCACATAGAGAAGCTGCATCTCCAACTGCTAAAACTTTGTCACCATTAATACGGTGGAAGCCGTTCCATATTCTCAGTTTCTTATTAATTGTTTTATGAGGAAAATCATCAAAACCGAAGCTTCTAATCACTTTTTTATTTATGGCCTGATTTTCTAAGAGACTATTATTTATAAAGGTACCTAAACCAATATTTAAGCTTTCTTTTAGGGGAAATGCCCACGCAAACCCATATTTAATAAATCCAAACTCAAATCTAACCGCATCTTTAGGAATATCACCTAGACCTTTTAATCTTAGTGAGATTGTGTTCGCAAATTTTGGATTTCTTGGTCCTAAATTGAAATATCCAGCCCATTTAGACTGGGAACCGTCTGCAATTACAAGAAATTCTGATAGATATGTACATTTATTATCACAAGTAATTTCCCATTTATTATTTTTTTTATTGATTTTTTCTATCAAAAATGGTCTTATAATTTGAACCCCGTTACTCAAGGACTTATCGAGTAATAATTGGTCAAGTTTCTCTCTTTTAATAATCCAGAATGGGGATTCACCAGTAAGATCAGCAATTACATTGTCTGAAGCTTTCCATCTAAATTCTACATTCTTAATTTTTGACTCAATGGACTCTGTTATGTCTAGAGGGAGAAATTTTTGCATTACAGATGCCATTCCCCCAGCACATGGTTTGTAATCTTGGAATTTTTCTTTTTCAATAATTAGAACCGAATATCCTTTATTTGATAGGTTAAGAGCAGTGGCAGATCCTGATAAACCTCCACCAATTATTGCAACGTCAAATCCTTTCAAACCTTAAGAATTTCCTTCTCTTTTTCAGACAATTTAGTCTCTATTAAAGAAATAAATTTATCAGTAATTTTTTGAATTTCAGCTTGATTATCTCTCGATTCGTCGATAGAAATAAGACCATCTTTTTCGTCTTTTTTCTCTTTATCAACGGCATCTCTTCTAATATTCCTCAAAGCTACTTTCCCTTCTTCTGCATATTTGGAGGCTAATTTACAAAATTCCTTTCTTCTTTCCTCTGTTAAGGGAGGAACATTTATTCTTATTACTTTACCATCATTATTTGGAGTAATACCTAAATCGCTCATAGAAATAGATTTTTCTATCGCTTGTAAACATGAAATATCGAACGGTTGTATCGAAATCGTTTGTGAATCAACAGTACTTATAGAGGCAAGTGATTTGATTGGAGTTTCTGCCCCGTAGTACTCAACACTTATTCTGTCTAAAAGTGAAGCATTAGCTCTACCAGTTCTAATAGTATTAAAATTTCTTTGAGTAGCTTCAATACTTTTATTCATATTTTCTTGAATTTCTTGTTCTTTCATAATAAAAAAAATTTAAAAAAGCTTTAACTAATTAATGAACCTATAGGTTCCCCAGCAACAGCTTTAGAGATGTTCCCTTTTTTGAATATATCAAATACCATAATAGGTATATTATTGTCTTTGCAAAGCGCAATTGCAGTGCTATCCATTACTGCGATTTCATCACTAAGAACTTGTTGATAACTAAGAGTAGAATATTTTTTTGCGTCTTGAAATTTATTGGGATCACAATTATACACTCCATCAACTTTGGTAGCCTTCATGACAACTTCAGCATTTATCTCTGCTGCTCTTAAGGCTGCTGTAGTGTCAGTTGTAAAAAATGGATTTCCGCATCCACCTCCGAAGACTACAACTCTACCTTTTTCTAAGTGTCTCATGGCTCTTCTTCTAATGTAAGGTTCTGCAATTTCTTGCATTTCTATTGCAGTCTGAACTCTAGTTGCTACTCCTACTCTTTCCAATCCATCTTGAAGTGAAATCGCATTCATTACTGTTGCTAGCATCCCCACATAATCAGCTGTCGCTCTATCCATGCCATCTGCAGACCCTTTAAGCCCTCTAAAAATATTCCCACCCCCAACAACTATTGCAAGTTGTACATTTTTTTCGACTACTTTTGAGACGTCTTCTGCAATTGACTGAACAATAGCAGGATCAATTCCATAAGGTTTTTCACCCATTAGTGCTTCGCCACTAAGTTTTAGTAGAACTCTTTTGTAAGTCATTAAATAATCATACTTTTAAGACCTTAGCAAGTAAATGTACTGAATTTATTTTTTGTTCAGATATTGCTTGCGTCTTTAAACATTTCTAAACTTGTCTTAAGATCATTAAATTTAATTTGTTTTAACTAGAACTCAACGCACTTTTGTGCTTTTATTCCTTGCTCTTTGAAAGGATGTTTTATAAGCTTCATTTCTGTAACTAGATCAGCGTAATCTATTATTGAATCAGATGCTCCTCTTCCAGTTAAAACAATATGATTTTTTCTATTATTTAAAGTTTTTAAAAAGGTAATTATTTCTTCTGAATCAAGATAGCCAAGTTTTGTAGCTATATTAATTTCATCAAGAATTATAAGCTTATAAGATTCATTTTTTATATATTCTTTCGCCAATCCCCATGCTTCCTGAACTAATTTTGCATCCCTAATTCTATCTTGCGTTTCCCATGTAAATCCCTCTCCTAACGAATGCCAAGATATATTTGAAGAAAAATTTTTAAGTGCTTTTTCTTCTCCAGTGGTCCATCCCCCTTTAATAAATTGAATTATTGCAACTTTATAGCCGTGCCCTATCGTCCTTAAGGTCATTCCTAAAGCTGCAGTTGTTTTACCTTTACCATTCCCAGTAAAAACTATCAATAATCCTTTTTTGGTTTTTCTAATTTGCAGCCTTTCAGCTTGAATATCTTTTCTTTTTTGCATCCTTTTTTTATATAAGCTCTCATTGCTCTCTGGCGATAGTTTGCCTCCCATACCAAGCTCTTTAGCCTGACTATCAAGATTAAATATTTTCTCGGAGGGGAAAGGTTCTTCTCGCATTTAGCTCTGATTTATTCAGTAATTATAAATCTTTAAATACTCTTAGCTCTCTTTACTTTTAAAAGTGCATTATTGACTGCCTGTTGTTGATCTCTTTTGGTAATCCAGTGGTGATAGGTTTGAGTATGCAGGCTAACCGAATGTCCCATCATTCTGGCAGCCACAGTATCTGGTAAATCATAAAAAATTGTTCTTACTGCCCAAGCATGCCTTAGATCGTAGGGTTTTATTTGTAAAGAGTAACGCTTAAACTGGTCAGTAATTTTTTTTCCAATATTCTGCAAGGTTGTGGTTTTAAGGTCTTTATTAATATTTGGTAGTAGTTTTGGATTCTCTCCAAGTTTTGATAACTCGAACTTTTCTACCCATTCAGGATGGAATGGCCAAACTTGATGTTCCCCTGTTTTCGTTGTTGGTAAAACTCTAATTATCTTATCTCCATAATTTGTTAAAGAGCTTAAATCACAAAAAAATACTTCATGATTTCTTAAGCCATATGTGGCCATCAGGCCAAAAACAAATTTCCAAGAATTGTTGGGGATCTTTTCCCATAGTATTTCTATCATCTCGTCTGTGGGGAGATCTCTAAAACCTGCTTTATTTAGACCATATCCTTTGGACTTTAATTTCCAATTTTCTGGAAGTTTAATCTCCAAAAATTTAGCTAAAACACTAAGTGAAGTGGCGCATTGTTTTCTACTCCTACTCCCTTCCTTATAGCTTTCAAGTGTTTTTTGAAAGATTTTTTCTAAATCTCTACTGTCGTTATAATTATAAATATTGAGGACTCTTTTCATATAAGGTTTGTAAGAACTTCTCCAAGTGGTTTTTCTAGTGCTACTTAAATAATCACTTTTATTTTCTTTAAAAAAAAATTCCTCAAATTGTTTTAATCTATTTGGAAATTCAAAGTTATTTTTTATTTCATTTTTGTTGGGGTTAACTATCCAATTAATCCAGTCAAATTGATTTAATTCAAGTTGCAAATTTATTAATTGTAATTTTTTCTTAGCCTCCTCTAATCCAGAAATATCAGCCTTTAAACCAAGCGATATTCTTTGAATTTTAAAGTTGTTCTTATCTTCTTTTGAAGGTAGTGAACCTCTAATATTTAGTTTCTCGCCCCTTTTTTCAATTCTTAGTTTGCTGCCTTGAGTAGCAAATTTATCATTGAAACTATTAATTTCCTGAATTACGTTCATTAACTTATATAATTGTCCTTATATTGACGTTTTTAATGTTGTTTTTCAATCTCCATAAATTTTAAATGGATAAAGTAGGCATCTTACTAATGAATTTAGGAGGGCCTGAACGTATTAATGATGTAGGTCCATTCTTATATAATTTGTTTTCTGATCCAGAGATAATCAGGACTCCTTTTCCTGCTTTCCAAAAGCCTTTAGCTTGGTTAATTAGTACTCTTAGAAGTACTACTTCTCAACAGGCTTATCTATCTATAGGTGGAGGATCTCCAATAAGAAGGATAACTGAACAACAAGCAAGAGAATTGCAATCTAATTTAAGGGATAAAGGATTGAATGCTACTACCTATATTGCAATGAGGTATTGGCATCCTTTTACAGAATCAGCAATAGCCGATATGAAAGCAGATGGTATAGATCAAATTGTTGTACTACCCTTGTATCCACATTTTTCAATCAGTACAAGTGGCTCAAGCTTCAGGGAATTAAAAAAATTACGAGATTCTGATAGTGATTTTAAGAAAATCCCGATGAGATGCATAAGAAGTTGGTACTCTCAATCAGGTTATTTAAAGTCAATGGTTGAATTAATTTCAGAACAAATTTCACTTTGTGAATCACCTTCTAATGCTCATATATTTTTTACAGCTCATGGAGTTCCTAAGAGTTATGTAGAGGAAGCTGGAGACCCATATAAACAACAAATTGAAGATTGTTCTTTATTGATAATAGATGAGTTGGAAAAATATTTAGGACATAGTAATTCTCATACACTTTCTTATCAAAGTAGAGTTGGCCCAGTTGAGTGGTTGAAGCCCTACACAGAAGAAGTTTTAGAAGATCTTGGAAAGTCTAAAGTTAAAGATCTGATTGTAGTCCCCATAAGTTTTGTTGGAGAGCATATTGAAACATTGCAAGAAATTGACATTGAATATAAAGAAATTGCTGAAAATGCTGGTATTAAAAACTTTCGCAGGGTTAAGGCTTTAAATACTCATCCTACTTTTATTGAGGGTCTTAGTGATCTAGTAGTTTCTTGTTTGGAAGGGCCTCTAGTTAATATTGAAGAAGCTTCGCAGTTGCCAGAAAAAGTTAAACTTTATCCTCAAGAGAAATGGCAATGGGGTTGGAATAATAGTTCTGAGGTTTGGAACGGAAGAGTTGCCATGATAGTTTTTCTGATACTTTTTATTGAACTTATTGCAGGTTCTGGCCCCTTACACAGGCTAGGAATTTTATAAAGATTAATTTATAATTTTTCTTAAAAACTTTGAATTTATAGAAAGATTTTTGAATACAATTCTGACATTACATTTCTAAATGAGGCAAAAGTTTTTGATTAAGTTTAATATTTATAGTAATTATTGAATTTCTTTAGTGACTCTTACTTCGAGATCCTTTTCAAAGGGTAGTTCAAAAAATGAAACCCCAGTTTGGATAACTGGGGCAGATGCACTAATGGATTCTTTAAAAATTCATGGCGTAAAGGTTATATTTGGATATCCAGGAGGAGCAATACTACCAATATATGACGCAGTTCATAAGGCAGAACAAGATGGTTGGTTAAAGCACTATATGGTGAGACATGAACAAGGAGGTTCTCATGCGGCTGATGGATATGCAAGATCTACAGGTGAAGTAGGAGTATGTTTTGGGACCTCAGGTCCAGGGGCAACAAATTTGGTTACTGGAATTGCAACTGCTCAAATGGATTCAGTCCCTCTTGTAGTTGTTACAGGTCAAGTTCCAAGACCTGCTATTGGGACTGATGCCTTCCAAGAAACTGATATTTTTGGGATTACTCTTCCAATAGTTAAACATTCTTGGGTAATAAGAGATCCTTCCGATATCGCAAAAGTAGTTTCAGAAGCTTTTTTTATTGCCTCTTCTGGTAGACCTGGCCCTGTTTTAATTGATATTCCCAAGGATGTAGGTCAAGAATTCTTTAATTATAAAAGAGTTTCACCCGGTGAGATTATTCCTAAGGGATTTAAAAGGAATGGAGATATAAATGATTGTGACATTAAAAAAGCGATTAAATTAATAGAGGAGTCTGAAAGACCTCTTCTTTATGTTGGTGGTGGTGCAATATCTTCAGGCGCCCATGATGAAATAAGAACTTTGGCGAATAATTTTCAAATACCAGTAACTACTACCTTGATGGGGAAGGGTGCGTTTGATGAAAAAAATAACTTATCAGTTGGGATGTTGGGTATGCACGGAACCGCTTATGCAAACTTTGCAGTGACGGAATGTGATCTCTTAGTAGCTATTGGAGCTAGATTTGACGATAGGGTGACAGGAAAATTAGATACTTTTGCTCCTAATGCAAAAGTCATTCATATAGATATTGATCCAGCTGAAGTTAATAAAAATAGACGAGTAGAAGTTGCAATTGTCTCTGACGTTTCAAAAGCAGTTGGCAAAATTAATGAAAACTCTCTAAATAACAAATTTGCTTTTAAGACAAAAAACTGGTTAGAAAAAATAGATTTTTGGAAAAATAAACACCCTTTGTATGAACCGCCTGAAGAAGGAGAAATTTATCCTCAAGAAGTTCTTTTAAAAGTTAGGGAACTTTCACCAGAAGCTTATGTAACTACAGACGTTGGACAGCATCAGATGTGGGCTGCTCAATATCTTAGGAATTCTCCAAGAAAATGGATTAGTAGTGCAGGCTTAGGAACAATGGGCTTTGGATTGCCAGCCGCAATTGGAGTGAAGGCAGCCTTACCTAATTCAGATGTAATTTGCATAGCAGGAGATGCAAGCGTTTTAATGAATATTCAAGAATTAGGAACTTTGTCCCAATATGGTTTAAATGTAAAGTTGATCATCATTAATAATCGCTGGCAAGGAATGGTAAGGCAATGGCAGGAAAGTTTCTACAATGAAAGGTATTCCTCATCGGACATGAGTTGTGGTGAACCTGATTTTGTAAAACTTGCTGAGTCTTTTGGAGTTAAGGGATACCTAATTTCTGATAGAAAACAGTTAAAAAATGAATTGCAACATGCCTTTGATCATGACGGACCTACTTTGATCAATGTTCTTGTTAGAAGAGGTGAAAATTGTTATCCAATGGTACCTCCCGGTAAAAGTAATGCTCAAATGGTTGGATATGTTAATTGTGAAGAATAATCTTTTTAAAATTCGTTATTTTAAAAAATTAACTTTAAGATAACTTAAAAACTTAGATATTTCTGAATTGAAAAAATTATCAAAAATTTTTATTGTAATCTGCTTGATTGTTTTTAATCCTGTAATAGTTAACTCAGCTGAAATTCTTCAAATTAAAAGTTCAAATACTATTTTAGTGGGGGATCAAAATAGAAATTTAACGATTGAATTATTGTGTGTAGATGTAAATGGAAATGATGAGCTTGAAGCAACTAATTTACTTAAAAGTGAATTCCCAAGAGGAAGCAAAGTGAAAATAAAACCTTTTGGTTTTAAAGAGAATGTTTTGTTAGCCAAAGTGTTCAATATTAAAGGGACGAAGGAGATGACCGAATTATTAGTCGCTAAAGACTTAACTAGTGAAATTTGTACAAGTTAACTATGTCTATGAGCAAATAAAATTCCATTGTCTCGAGAATGTTTTGCTCCTTCTCCAGGAATTAAATTCATTTTTTAATTTGTATGTGCATAAATTTGAGATATCTATATTTTTATTAGGGATGTTCTCATTTAAGAGTTGTTTATAGGCACATCTTTTAAGATCAAGTTGATTTAAGTTTTGCTCTTTGAAGTGATTTGAATCATTAAAAAAAAGATCTTTTTCAGCTTTAATCAAATTGACCGTTATATTTTTGTTTTCGGCCTTTCTATAAAATTCTTTGAGTGTCATATTATCAACTAGATAATGTTCCTTCGAAATCGCTGGTCCTATTGCAACAAGTAAGTTATCTCTAGATGTCCCCAAATTATCGAAAATTTTAACCAGATTTTTTATTATTTTTTTTTCTAAACCTTTTCTTCCACAATGCAAGGTTGCTACATTTCTTGTCCTTTTATCTGCAAAAAATATTGGCATACAATCAGCTGTGTAAACCCATAAGTTTTGATTGCATTTATTCCCAACAAGACCATCTGCATCAGTCTTAAGCCCTTTTTCCAAACGAGATCCAAACACTATTACATTACTGTGAATTTGATTAGAAACACAATTTATGTAATTTTCATTAAAGTGATTCCCTAATAATTGAAGGAACTTCTCAGAGCTTGACTTCGTAAAATATGCATGTTTGAAATTATTTTGACTAAGGATAGGTGATGAATAATACTCAAATTTTTTGTTTTGAATAAAAATTTCAGTTTTAGAGAAATATATTTCTTTGTATGGAATAGTACCTGCTCCTAAACTGAATTTATGAAATTAATTCAATATCTCTCAAGATCCAGAATCCTGCAAATTTTTCGATGTATGGCGTTGACTGTATGGAAATAAATTGATAACCAAAAGAATTTTTTTTATTCTCTAAAAACTTTGTATTCAAAATGTTTGCATCTTTTTCTGGTAAATCAGTTACCAGCCACTTATCGTCTTCTGAAGCTTCAAGTATGAGTTGGTTCTTATTGATGAATAATTTAACAGGTTCTAAACAACTGAACCATGCAGAAAGTGCTAAAGATCTATCTTTGCTAAAAAGTCTTAATCCTGGAACTAAGTAATTATCATCTAAATCTTCTTGAATTGGGAAAATATCTCCAAATTCCATAGGCCAATTTTCTGCTGATTTTAGTTCGCCAATGGATATTTCAGAGATAGTTAAAGCATCACCCCTTACTGCTTCTGGTAGAGGTTGAGGAGGGCTTTCCATTTTAGATGTAAAAGTAGGAGCTAATACACCTCTTACATAACCTTTTTCCTTTGGATAAATCTTTTTTTCAAGAAATTCGATTCTATCTAACAAATCGTAAGTTCTTCGACTAACAAGAGCCTCAATACTTGTGGCTTCCAGTGATTTCTTAATGATCGATTTCATTGATGATCTCCAGAATCTAACTATCGGAGGTTTAGCCCACCCTTCTTTTTTTGCGTCATTAATTGCTTCATTTAGTGCCTTTGTAAGCCATATGGAATTAACTTCATTGGCAGGGCATTTTTTATTCCAAAGAAAAATATCTTCTGTCTTAGAGTTTCTTGTAGAGCAAATAATTAGCTCCCACCTTTTTTTTCCATTTGATTCAATAATTGGTCTTGAGTAAAAGTCTAATTCCCAATCTGAAATTATTAATTCAAGACTTTGTTCTGTTTTATTATTAATATTCATTTATCTTTTTCTTTTTTATCGAAGAGTGCTTTAGTTTTAAGTGCTCTTTCTGCAGCTTCTTGCATAACTTTTTGCTTATCAATAATTAATTCTCCCGCAGAGTTCTCTAAGAGCGCTGTATTTAGACCAATGCGCCCTTTTTCAAGGTCAATTTCAGATATTAAAGCTTTTATAATTTCGCCTTCTCTAAAAATTTCTCGTAAAGAACGAATTGATCCACTTGTAAGTGAGGATTGATGAAGAAGTCCACTAGCTCCACCTAAATCAATAAAGAAGCCATATGGTTTTACTGCTAAAACTTCTCCTTCAATTAATTGACCCAATTCTAGACTTGTAAGTTTAGAGACTAATGATGCTTTCTTTTCAGAGAGTACCAATTTTCTGGATTCTGGATTCACTTCTAGAAACGCTACTTTTAGAGTTTTGCCAACAAAAGATTGATAGTCTTGCCCATCTTCAAGTTGGGATCTTGGGATGAATCCTCTTAATCCATCTACATCACACGTTAGCCCTCCTCTGTTAAAGCCATTAATTAAAACGTTAATTAATTCTCCATTTTTTGCGGAACTTGATACTTTTTCCCAACTTTGCCTAAGAATTAATGCCCGAGCACTCACTGTTACCATCCCATCAGCATTTTGTTCTTTGATAACCAAAACTTCCATTTCAAGGCCTATAGAAAATTTTTCTTTAAAGTTTGTTATGACACCCAAACCACATTCTTTTTTGGGCATATAACCAGGTGCTTTCCCACCAATGTCAACATATAGTCCATCACTTTCGATTGCTATAACCTTACCTGAAATTGTTTCTCCTGTAGCCCCAATTGGCTCATTTTCATTTAAAGCCTCCAAAAAAGCACTTTCATCAAAATCGAATTCATCAACTGTTCTTTCTAATTGAAAATCTGTGTTTTGCTCAGAAAAATTAAGGGGTCTATTTAAGTCTTTTTGAGAAATATCAAAATCTTTAGTGTTTTCATTGCTGACCTCAATTTCTTTTTTTGAATCATCTTTAATGATTTGAGGTTTGATTACGATATTTTCTTTTTTAATTTTTTCTTGCGAATTAGTTTGCTCATTATCTATTACTTGAGATTTTTTTTGAGTATCTTTCTTGCTTATGTGAAGTACCTGAAGAGGTTTTTTATTGCCCTTTGGTTGGATATTATCTTGGGCATTTTTATTACTGACTCCCATTGTAGGTAAAATAAGAATAATTAATTATTAACATACTCTAAATGTTAGTACTCAAAATTAAAATTAATGAACTTTAAACCAATACCTAATAAATTTGAATATTTAAATTGGCAAGAAATTGAGAGTATTGCAAAAAACAAAAGATCTACAGTGATTTGGCCATTTGGTGCTGTTGAGCAACATGGGCCGCATTTGCCTCTTGCTACAGACAGTATTTTTGTTGATGAAATTATTAGCGAAGTTTTAAAATTATTCTCTGCCGATATTCCATTAAAAAAACTTCCAACTCAATATATTGGTTTTTCTCCAGAACATAAGAGTTTTGCCGGGACAATTTCACTTTCCTCAAATTTAATGACCTCAATGATTAAGGAAGTCGGAGGTCAATTATCTGAAATGGGTTTTAAAAGATTGATATTAATTAATGGACATGGAGGTCAAATTTCACTACTAAATACAGCTGCAAGAGAGCTAAGAAGTTTTGCACCAGGGATGGCAGTTTTCCCTTGTTTCTTATGGAGTGGTGTTAATGGATTGAGTGAATTGTTAACAAAAACTGAGATCGAGGATGGGTTACATGCTTCATTAGCTGAAACAAGTTTGATGCTCGCTTTAAAACCAGAATTAGTAGGTGATAAACGCCCAAATGAAGTGATTAAAGGACATATTCCTGAAGGTTGGAGTCTTGAGGGCAATGCGCCCACTGCTTGGCTTACTGACGACTTCAGTAAATCAGGTGTTATAGGGGATAGCAGAGGATCAAATGAGTTGTTAGGAAGAAATTTAAAGGAATTATTGATTAATCATTGGTTCAAATTGATTATGAATCTTATGCAATCAGATTGGCCAAACAATTCTTAAATAAGTTTAAGTAATAAATGTGACTTAACAATTGAAACTATTTTCATGATATTTAAATAAATTCTCTATAATCGTGTAATATTCATGCATAATGAGCTAAAGATTACTGACATGCAAACTCTAGAATCAAATAAAAAAACTATTGAAGAATCGAATGATTCGATTTCCTTAGATTTGCCCGACTTTACTACGGAATCTTATAAGGATGCATACAGCAGAATAAATGCAATTGTTATAGAGGGAGAGCAAGAGGCTCATGATAATTACATTTCAATAGCAACTTTAATCCCAAATGAGTTAGAGGAGTTAACTAAATTGGCGAGAATGGAAATGAAACATAAAAAAGGCTTTACTGCATGTGGAAGAAATTTAGGTGTAAAAGCTGATATGGAATTTGCTAAAAAATTCTTTTCTAAATTACATGGTAATTTTCAAATTGCTCTTGAAAAAGGAAATTTAACAACATGTCTTCTAATACAAGCAATCTTAATCGAAGCATTTGCAATCTCTGCTTATAACGTCTACATAAGAGTTGCAGACCCTTTCGCAAAAAAAATAACAGAGGGAGTGGTTAAAGATGAATATCTTCATTTAAATTATGGTCAAGAGTGGCTTAAAGAAAATTTATCTTCTTGTAAAGAGGAATTAATGGAAGCTAATAAGGTTAACCTTCCCTTAATTAAAAAGATGTTAGATGAAGTAGCAGATGACGCATCAGTTTTAGCAATGGACAGGGAAGAATTAATGGAAGAATTTATGATTGCTTATCAAGATACATTGATGGAAATAGGTTTAGATAATAGAGAAATTGCAAGAATGGCTATGGCAGCTATCGTCTAATTACATTTCTAATTATTTAGGGATTTTAATAATTAATCTTTCTTTTTAAGTAGTTATCTCTGTGCTATTCTTCATAACATCGTATAGAAATCATTAATAAATTTTAAATGTTTGGGTTAATAGGCCACTCAACTAGTTTTGAAGATGCAAAAAGAAAAGCTTCTTTACTAGGTTTTGATCATATTGCAGATGGCGACTTAGATGTTTGGTGTACAGCTCCTCCTCAATTGGTTGAGAATGTAGAAGTTAAAAGTGCCACTGGAATATCTATTGAAGGTTCCTACATAGATTCTTGCTTTGTTCCTGAAATGCTTTCTAGGTTTAAAACCGCTAGAAGAAAAGTCCTAAATGCTATGGAACTAGCTCAGAAAAAAGGGATCAATATTACCGCTTTAGGAGGATTTACTTCTATTATTTTCGAGAATTTTAATCTTCTACAGCATAAACAAATTAGAAATACTTCACTAGAGTGGGAAAGGTTTACTACTGGTAATACTCACACCGCTTGGGTTATTTGTAAGCAACTAGAAATAAATGCCCCTCGAATAGGGATAGACCTTAAAAAAGCAACTGTTGCTGTAATTGGTGCTACAGGTGATATTGGTAGTGCTGTTTGTAGGTGGCTTATCAATAAAACCGGGATTTCAGAACTTCTTATGGTAGCTAGACAACAAGAACCATTAGCGCTGTTACAAAAAGAATTAGATGGTGGCACCATAACAAGTTTAGATGAGGCGTTGCCTAAGGCAGATATTGTTGTATGGGTTGCAAGTATGCCTAAAACTATTGAAATTGATACTGATAACTTAAAAAAACCATGTTTAATGATTGATGGTGGATACCCTAAAAATCTTGATGAGAAATTTCAGGGTGAAAATATTCATGTTTTGAAAGGAGGTATAGTAGAGTTTTTTAATGATATTGGTTGGAATATGATGGAACTTGCGGAAATGCAAAACCCTCAGCGAGAGATGTTTGCTTGCTTTGCAGAAGCCATGATTTTAGAATTTGAAAAGTGTCATACAAACTTTAGTTGGGGAAGAAATAACATTTCCCTTGAAAAGATGGAATTTATTGGAGCAGCTTCATTAAAACATGGTTTTTCTGCGATTGGACTGGATAAGCAGCCTAAAGTATTAACTGTCTAAATTATGGCTAAACGTTACCTCCTTGACTTTGAAAAGCCTCTTGTTGAACTTGAGAAGCAGATAG
Source organism: Prochlorococcus sp. AG-459-E08 (assembly GCA_003209425.1). GTDB lineage: Bacteria > Cyanobacteriota > Cyanobacteriia > PCC-6307 > Cyanobiaceae > Prochlorococcus_A. The sequence goes on along the minus strand of QCRB01000010.1, from coordinate 879 downwards.
AGCAAATTAAAGAATTAGCTCGAGATTCAGAGGTAGATGTTAGTCAACAGCTACTACAGCTTGAAACCTTAGCTGCTAAGAGAAGAGAAGAAATATTTAAATCTCTCACCCCTGCTCAAAAGATTCAGGTAGCTAGACATCCTCAAAGACCAAGTACTTTGGACTTTGTTCAAATGTTTTGTGATGACTGGATCGAATTGCATGGAGACAGAAATGGTGGTGATGATATGGCACTAATTGGGGGGATAGGTTCGATAAATAATAAGCCAGTTTTGATGTTAGGGCATCAGAAAGGAAGAGACACAAAAGAAAATGTAGTAAGAAACTTTGGCATGGCAAAACCAGGAGGTTACAGAAAAGCTCTCAGATTAATGCAGCATGCAAATAGATTCTCTTTGCCAATTCTTACATTTATTGATACTCCTGGAGCTTATGCTGGTTTAAAAGCTGAAGAACAGGGTCAAGGGGAAGCGATTGCAAGAAACCTTAGAGAGATGTTTGGATTGAAAGTCCCAATTGTAGCTACTGTAATTGGGGAAGGAGGTTCAGGAGGTGCACTTGGAATAGGTGTTGCCGATAGGTTACTAATGTTTGAACACAGTGTTTACACAGTTGCTAGTCCGGAAGCATGTGCATCAATTTTGTGGAGAGATGCTGCCAAGGCACCAGAAGCTGCATCAGCACTAAAAATTACAGGTAAAGATTTACTTAAATTGGGGATAATTGATGAGGTATTACCGGAACCTTCTGGTGGAAATAATTGGGCTCCTTTAGATGCTGGCAATACACTAAAAGAGGCTATTGAGAGACACATTAATGCTTTACTGCAAATGCCTGAAGACGAATTGATTGAGGAAAGATACAAAAAATTTAGGGTTT
>QCRB01000009.1 GCA_003209425.1 Prochlorococcus sp. AG-459-E08 | reverse complement strand
TCTCCAGGAATTAAATCCATCATTGAATTAATAACTTCTCAAGAAGAATTACCCGTTATGATGCAAAAATTTATTCCCGAAGTCATAGAGGGTGATAAAAGAATAATTATCGTAAACGGTGAAGCAATTGGATCTATAAATAGGATTCCACAAGGAGGCGATTTTAGGAGTAATTTAGCGATGGGAGGTAAGGCTGAACCAACATTATTAACAGAAAAAGAAAAAAGTATCTGCTCAGAATTATCTCAACACTTCAAAGATGAAGGTTTATTTTTTGTAGGTATTGATGTAATAAATGGAATGCTTAGTGAGATTAATGTAACCAGTCCAACAGGTTTAAGAGAAATAGAAAATTTATCTAATAAGAATGTTTCAGCGGAAGTTATTGAAAAATTAGTGGAAATTATCTAGGATTTTTAGCGAACAATATTTGTTTAACTATAGATCTAAATTTTAATTTAATCTCATCTATTTCTTTCTCTAAAACTGAGCCTGAAACTATACCTGAACCGGCAGTAAATTCAATATTTTCTTCAATATATCTTGCGCCTCTTATTGCTAAAAGAAATGATGCATTTCCTGATGCATCAACCCAACCCATTGGAGAAGCATAATTTCCTCTAGGAAAAGACTCAAGAGTGTTTATCCAATGCAATGCTGCATTTTTTGGGTATCCACAAACAGCCGGAGATGGATGTAAGTTTTTAAGCAATTCAAAAGGACATATATTTTCAACTTTTGAGAAAATTAGTGTTTGTAAATGAGAAATATCTCCAAATGAATTTACCTTGATATTACTTTTTTTAAAGTTTTTTATTTTTGAAACTTCTAAACATTTAATCAAATACTGTGTTACATAATTATGTTCCTTTAAGTCTTTAGTACTTTTTAGGAGTTTCTTAAAATTTGAACTAGTAGAGATAGTGCCAGCAAGAGCCTCCAAAATTAAATTAGGTTTAGTAAAAGAAAATAATTTTTCTGGAGATGCTCCAAACAAAATATCCTTACTATTCCTTTTCCAAACGTATCTGCATGTATTTGGATGAGTCTTTTTTAATCTTTTTAAAATTTCTATTAAATCTAATTTATTTTTGAATTTTATTTTAATCCTATTCGCTAAAACTATCTTTTCGAGAATACCTTTTTCTACTAATTCAATTCCTCTATTTACTACTTTTTTCAAATTTGCATTAGAATTTTCTAAGGATTGAAAGAAATCATCAATAATAGGGAAATCAAAACTAGTTTTTAAGCCAGATGATTTTATTAATTCTGATTCATAATTAATAACTTGATTTCTAATTGTCCATATTTCTTCAATTAATGTTCTTAATGATGATTTACCTTCAACATGACCATTAATTCTTAACCAGCAATTCTTATCACTTTTAATAATTAATATTTTTGGTAAGATAGCTTCCAAACTTGGGACATCAGAAGATAAATTATTATTATTCAAGTTTTCAGAAAAAGAAAATAAATAAATTATTTTTGAAAGTGCAGAAATATGTGATTCATTAGTTAAATTAATTAAATTTTTAAAATTCTCAGAATTAAACTCTTTTGCCACCTCAAATCTTTTTGGACCATCCAAGGTAACATATTTACATTTCTCGAAAGCAATGTGTGAAGTACCATCAGATTCCTCCCAAAATGAAGAAAACGGATATTTATTTATAAACAATTTATATACTTGTAATAAATCAATACGAGGAATCTCAATACAAATACTTACTAATCCAGAATTCTCCACTTTCTTATCGAAAGAGGAAAATACATCTTTTAAAAAATCTGTTAAGTTTAAATCATTTTTCATTACTTATTGAAAATAACTAAAAATCATGCAATAAAGTAAAAAATGTAACTCAATTTATAAACTAAATTTAATAATTATCTAATTTTATATATTAATTAAAAATGGAAGAAGATAAAAAAAAATTATGGAAACAAGCAATAAAATGGCCTCTTTATTCTGTTGCCATACTTCCGGTCTTAATAACAGGGGCTTATATACTCAATCAATATGAAAAGGTAAAAATTTATAATTTGATTGCATTTACTTTAGGTGCAATTTTTATATTACTTTGGGAAAACCTAACTAATGATTTATTCGACGCAGAAACAGGAATCGATGAATTTAAATTCCATTCAATTGTAAATCTTGTAAAAAATAAAAAAATAATTTCATTTATTGCATATACATCTTTAGTTATTGGTTTATTAATAATTTCAATTATTTCAGTATCAACAAGTATAAATATTTTGATTTTGGTAGCATCTTGCTGCTTCTTAGGATATTTATATCAAGGACCTCCTTTTAGATTTGGCTATAAAGGTTTAGGAGAACCATTATGTTGGCTTGCATTTGGACCTTTTGCTTACTCTGCAGTCTTAATTGCGTTAAATCCGTCTAATATTTACTTCGAAGATATTCCATGGAAAGTTTCTTTATTACTTGGATCAGGACCTTCATTGGCAACAACTCTTGTATTATTTTGTTCTCATTTTCACCAAATTTCTGAAGATAAAAAGCATGGGAAAAATTCACCTTTAGTTCTCCTAGGAGCAAAAAAAGGTTCTCAATTTGTGCCTTGGCTAATTTTTACAATATATATTTTTCAACTTTTCACAATAGTTACTGGATTTATTCCAGTGTTTTGCATCCTTTATTTGATAAGTTTTCCTCAAGCAATAAGACTTATAAATTTATTAAAATCTTCATACAATATACCTTCTGCAATAAAAAATTCCAAATTCGTTGCAATAAAATTTCAAACTCTTAATGGAGTTGGCTTAATCACAGGATTAATATTTAATTTCTTGCTTAATAAATGAACTTAATATTTAAAAAAAAATATTATAGCTTTAAGTTATCCACAAAAGTAGAAAATTCTAAAACCACTTACCTCAAAAAATTGGGTTGGATAATTAAATTATCAAGTAATGATAAAAAAATTGGGTTTGGAGAAGTTTCGCCACTTCTAGAAGAAGACTTTAAAAAATGTACAAAACAACTAAATATGATCCCTGAGAATTTAGAAGTATTTAATTTATCTGAGCAAATAAATATTTTTCACCCATGTATTCAATCTGCAATAAATTCTGCATTAGCTGAGATAAATGGAAAAATAATTTTTAAAGAAAACTATTACTTTGATGAAATTGATAAAACAGCCATACTTTTAAATTCTGAAAATGTAATTTCAGAGCTAAATGAAATTAAAAAAAGACAATCTAATACTGGAAAATCAGTAACCATAAAATGGAAAGTAGCATTAAAAAATAACCATGAGGAAGAAGCAAATTTAGAAGAAATTTTAAGCCAAATAGGAAATAATATTAAGTTAAGAATAGATGCTAATGGCTCTTGGGGGAGAAAGATAGCTAATAGATGGGCCGATATTTTGAAAGATAACAAAAATATAGATTGGTTAGAACAACCTCTCTGTGTTGATGATATTGAAGGACTGACAGAACTCAACAAAAAAATCCCAATAGCCTTAGACGAATCACTTTTAAAATTTCCGTATTTGATCGATGAGTGGAATGGTTGGCAAATTCGAAGGCCTTCTCAAGAAAATAATCCAGTTAAGCTTTTAAGAGAATTAGAAAATAAAAAAGCTTTAATCTCTATAAGTTCCTCATTTGAAACTGGAATAGGTAAGAGATGGCTTTATCATTTATCTTCTCTACAATTGCAAGGACCAACTCCAAAAGTTCCTGGTTTAGCAATTAATAAATTACCTAATTCGTTTCTATTTTTAAATGAACCAAAAAAGATATGGGATGAACTATGAAAAATAAAATTCATATTATTGAAGTTGAAAATAATGAAACTCAATCTGTAAAGAAAATTACTGAAAAAATTAGAGAGAATAAAATTATTTATGTAAAAAACAAATTTTATCAAGATGAAAATATATTAGATTCAATTACTGAAAATGGGCCAGCAATTATCTTAAACAGTAGCGGGAGTTCTGGAAAACCAAGACAATGTTTTCACCGTTTAGATAATCTTCAATTATCTGCTATTACATCAGGAAAATGGCTAATAGAGCAAGGATTTGAATTACAAAAATGCCTAATTTTAAATACTTTACCCCTAAACCATATAAGTGGATTAATGCCAATTTTTAGAAGTCAAACTTGGGGATGTGATTGTATTAATATTTCTCCGAATTTAATAAAAAAAACTCGAGAACTTTTGCTTTTTACAATTAAATGTAAAAAAAACAAAAAACACTTGATTACATCATTAGTACCTACCCAATTACAAAGACTTTTAGCTCAAAAAGATGGTATTAGTTGGCTAAAAATTTTTGATCTAATTTGGGTAGGTGGAGATTCAATTTCAAGGGAAACTGCAGAACAATGTATAAAAGAAAAGATAAAATTAGCACCTTGTTACGGCTCAACTGAAACAGCAGCAATGGTTACGAGTTTAAAACCAAAAGAATTCTTAAGGGGTTTTAAAAATGTTGGAGAAATACTACCTGATACAAAAATCAGAATTAACGCACAAGGATTAATCGAGATAAAATCAGCCAGAATTGGAATCGAAATAATAGACTCTTCAAAAATAGAAAATTTCAAAAATAAAAGTGGGTGGTGGCAAACTGGTGATTTAGGTGAAATCAATCAAATCAATAATTCTTTATATTTAAATTTTCTTGGAAGAAATGATAACGCTTTTAATTCAGGAGGAGAAATCATTTTCCCAGAAGTAATTAAATCTCGATTAAATGATTTCATTATGAAAAAAAATATCCCAATAAATAAATTCAATATTTCAAAATTACCCGACAGATTATGGGGAAATAAAATTAAAATAATTATTGAATTTAAAGAACTTACAAATCATAAAAATATTGAAAATTCATTAAATTTATTAAAAAAATTTTCTCAAAGTTGGCCTAAACATGAAAAACCTGAAAAGTGGGTTGTTAAAAACAAAAATGCCATTTCAGAAAAAACAAACTCTAAATTTAACAAATAATAATTAGCATTCTTTTAAATTTGTGCTTACATTTGAAGCCTCTATCCATCTTTCTAACTGATCGGGAATTGCTATTTTATTTCTTGAATCAACATCTAAAGAACAATGTATTATTTTTCCTTCTGCTACTTTATTTCCATTTTTTAAAAAAAAGCTATTTACTTGGAACAAATAAGTATTAATTTTATGAGGGGCAATTTTCACTTTTAAGAAATCTCCAATTTTTATAGGCGCAAGAAAGTTCCCTTCGCAATTTACTATTGGAAAAATAATTTGATTTTTACGTATAGAAAAATCTGGGAAAATATCTTGATAAGGAATCCCATAAATTTCAATACTCTCTTCCCAAGCTTCATGTGACCATTTTAATAAGTTATGAAAATGAATTACACCTGCAGAATCACAATCGCCAAATCGTACTTTTTTCTGCAATATTAACCAATCAGAAGGTTTCATTTAAAAACTTATCTATCAACAGATCCCATAATGACATCTATTGAACCAAGGATCGCCATAATATCGGCAATTTTGGCACCTTTGAGAATATGAGGCAATATTTGTAGATTATTTAAATCAGCTGCTCTGATTTTAAATCTCCATGGGGTAACTTCATTATTTCCTTGAATAAATACACCTATTTCTCCTTTACCAGACTCTAATCTTGTATACAATTCTCCATTAGGAATTTTAAAAGTTGGAGCAACCTTCTTAGCTACATATTGATAGTCAATACCAAATATTTCACTCTTCTTATCTTCAGTAGTCATTCTTTGAGCTTCTAAATTTTCGGTTGGGCCTCCTGGAATCATTTTGCAAGCTTGGCGAATGATGCTTAGTGATTGTCTCATCTCTTCAACTCTTACACGATATCTCGCATAACAATCTCCTTCTTTTTCTGAAGCAATATGCCAATCAAAATCGTCATAACATTCATAACTATCGACTTTCCTTAAATCCCATGAAACTCCAGAAGCTCGAAGCATTGGCCCAGATAAAGACCAATTAATTGCCTGGTTTCTTTGTATTGTTCCTAGACCTTCAATTCTTTTTCTAAAAATTGGATTATTTGTGATTAATTTTTCGTATTCATCTATCTTAGGACCGAACCAATCGCAAAAGTCTATACATTTTTCTAACCATCCGTATGGAAGATCACATGCAACACCACCTATCCTAAAGAAGTTATTATTTATAAGCCTTTGTCCAGTAGCAGCTTCCCAGAGATCATAAATCATTTCTCTTTCTCTAAAGATATAGAAAAATGGAGTTTGAGCTCCTACGTCTGCTAAAAAGGGACCAAGCCATAAAAGATGATTAGCGATACGATTAAGTTCCAGCATTAGAACTCTGATATAACTAGCTCTTCTAGGGACTGAAATATTAGCTAATCTTTCAGGAGCATTTACTACAATAGCTTCATAAAACATTCCAGCTGCATAATCCATTCTGCTTACATAAGGGACATACATTACATTTGTCCTATTTTCCGCTATCTTTTCCATTCCTCTATGCAAATATCCAATTACCGGCTCACAATCAATGACATTCTCACCATCAAGAGTTACAACTAACCTTAAAACCCCATGCATTGAGGGATGGTGAGGGCCAAAATTGACCACCATTGGTTCTGTCCTAGTCTCTAGCTGAGCCATTCGAAATTTAACTTCTAAACAAATCTTAGTCGAAAGTTATGCAAACTGACCTATCTGATTCATCTTTTTTCAATCATAAATCAGTTATGACAGATGAGATTATGGCCTCATTAGAGCATTACCCATTAATAGATAACAACCAACTTAAAGGAATAGACGCAACTTTAGGCGGAGGCGGGCACTCTTATCATTTATTAAGAAGATATCCGTATTTAAATATAATTGGACTTGATCAAGATCCATTCGCGAGAAAATCAGCATCAAAAAAACTTGATGAATTTAAAAATAGGATTGATATAAGGGCTTCAAATTTTGCGGATTTTATACCAAAAGAAAAAGTTTCTTTTGTGATTGCAGATCTTGGAGTAAATAGTAACCAAATTGATGATCCTAAAAGAGGATTTAGTTTCCAAAAAGATGGTCCACTTGATATGCGCATGAATCCTTTTCTTGAGGTTGATGCAGAGAAATTAATAGAGGCTTTAGATGAAAAAGATCTAGCCAACCTAATTTTTAAATATGGAGATGAGAGATTATCAAGAAAGATTGCTAGGAAAATAAAAATGGATTTAAAAGAAAATGGGAAATATTCTGGGACAAAAGAGTTAGCTTATTCTATTGCCGGCTGCTTCCCACCAAAACAAAGATATAAAAAAATACACCCAGCAACAAGAACATTTCAAGCATTAAGAATTGCCGTTAATAAAGAAATTGAAGTATTAGAAAAATTTTTGCAAGTTGTCCCTGAATGGCTATTGCCAGGCGGAATTATTTCTATTATTAGTTTTCATTCTCTCGAGGATAGGTTAGTGAAAAGTTCTTTTAAGAATGATGAAAGACTAAAAAACCTGACAAAAAAGCCAATAACTCCCTCCAAACAAGAAGTCGAACTAAATAAAAGAGCTAGAAGTGGAAAATTAAGAATTGCTCAATTAAATTAAAGAGCGAATAATTTCTAACGTAATGATTTGATCGTATTTGTAAGAATATGAATTGCTTGTTTTATATCTTCTGAATTAGTGTTTAATCCAATACTTAATCTTATTGAAGATTCTGCTTCTTTAAAAGATCTTCCTAAGGCTAGTAAAACATGAGATGCTTCACCATTACTGCATGCCGATCCACTAGAACAAATTATTTTAGATTTTAAAATTTTGTGAAACTTTGCTCCGTTTAAATCCAATACAGTCAAATTTAAATTGTGAGGTAATCTTTTTTCTATGGAGCCATTAATTAATAAACCAGAATTCTTTTCTAACAACCCCTCTAAAAGGTTATTTCTATAAAAAAGTAATTTCTCAGCATTATTTTTTTGATTAAAAACTGCTATCTCTATTGCTTTTGCAAAGCCAACTACCAAAGGGAGAGGTAATGTACCAGACCTGAGACCATATTCCTGACCTCCTCCAACAATTAAAGGCTCAAGATTAATTTCTTCATCTATCAAAAGAAGTCCTATCCCTTTAGGACCATATATTTTATGAGAACTCATCGTTATCATATTTACATCTAATAAAAGATTCTCTAACTCGATATAACCCAAACATTGTGCAAAATCAGAGTGAAAGATAATTCCTCTCGATTTACAGATATTTGAAATATTCTTTATGGGCTGAATAACTCCTATTTCGTTATTTGCCAACATAACACTAACCATAAAAGTATCTTCCCTTATATTTTTTTTGAATTTTTCTTCTGAGATTAAGCCATCTTTCTCGGGATTAATTTCTGTAACTATAAATCCCTCTTTTTTTAGTTGGTTTAGAGGCTCTAAAACGGCTTTATGCTCTGTTTTTAAGGTAATAATATGTCCATAATTTCCTGTTCTTTTATAGAAATTTCTAGCAAAACCTAATAAGGCTAAGTTATTAGATTCTGTTGCTCCACTTGTGAAAATAACTTTTTTATTCTTTAGAAATAAATTTTGTTCTATTCTCTCTCTTGAGGCTTCCAATATAGCGCTCGCGTTAATGCCTGCCAAATTAGAGTTGCCTGAAGGGTTAGAAAATATCTCACTCCAAAAAGGCTTCATAGAATCAACAACATCTTTTGAGCAAGGAGTTGAAGATTGATAGTCTAGTAGTATGGGAGTTGATAGCATTATGTTTAGTATATAAAATTCTCTTTATTACTAAAAAATCAAATCAAAGAATTTAAAAAATGAATGAAATTAATCAAATAAATAATGAACCGTCAAGAAAATCAAGAATTTTATTAGTTGATGATGAGCCTGGTTTAAGAACAGCAGTTAAAACATTTCTAGAAGATGAAGGCTTTGAAATATTTATTGCAGTTGATGGAGAGGATGGTTGGGAAAAAGCTCAAACAGTTTTTCCTGATTTGATAATTAGCGATATTATGATGCCCCGAGCTAACGGTTATGCTTTATTAGAAAAAATTAGAGAGGATGAAAAATTAGGAGGAACTCCAGTTATTTTTCTTACTGCAAAAGGAATGACCTTAGACAGAACAGAGGGTTATCTTGCAGGAGTTGATGATTATATTTCCAAACCTTTCGACCCTGATGAATTAGCTGCGAGAGTTAAAAATGTAATAAACAGACAAGAACGTTTACTGAAAGAAGCAGCACGATTCGCAGATATTGATGTAAGCAAAATGGCGAAGCAAATTACTGAAATAAAATCTATGCTCACAGACCAAAATCCGTCTAATTCAGAAAAAAAATTAAATCTTCCTAGTTTTACTCCAAGAGAAGCAAGTGTACTTCAACTCGTAGCAGAGGGGCTTATGAACAAGGAAATTGCAAGACAGCTTGAAACATCTATCAGAAATGTCGAAAAATATGTAAGTAGACTTTTTATCAAGACAGGTACATCCAGCCGAACTGAATTAGTCCGTTATGCACTTGAAAATCACTTAGTAAAATAAATTATTTAATTTTTTCGAATTCAATTAGTTTTGAAAAATAAAAAGGAGCTTGATTTAATTTCTTGTTTACCACTTTAAATCCTCTTTCTTTAGCAGAATTAATAATACCCTTTTCTTTCAATGTATAGGCTCTGGTAGTTTTACTTGGCCCAGGAAATAATTTCCCAATATTTTTAAGAACAGCAAGAACTGGAGTATAAGGAGCAAAGCTAACGATTAATTTTTCTTTAGTTAAATCACATAGATGTTGGACCATTTCTTCTGCGACCGGTTGAGGATAATGAATAAATACATCTAAACAAACTACAACATCAAATAATCCTTTTAATTTTTCCAAATCACATACTTCATATTTGATTTTGCTTTGACTCAAACCTAATTGATTAATTCGTTTTTTTGTTTCTTTAATCATTTCAGAAGAAATATCGCTCACCTTTAGTTCTTTTATACCAAGTCTTAGTAAAGGTATGGAAAGACTTCCTACACCACAGCCTGCATCACAATAACTTTTTTTTGTTAGTTCAGGATAATTTTTGATGTATGAGACCACATCATCTACAGTTTTTTGATGTCCTTTCCTAATATTTTTCTGAACTGTATTAATTTCATCAGATTTGCTATAAATTTTATTCCATCTTTTAAAGCCAGTTCCATTAAAATACTCCCTAACTTCACTTTTTTCGATCATCTTATCTGAAGTCATAATATTCCATAAAAATTTATTCTTTTTATATTAACTAACTGGCACCAAATTAATTGCACGCCATTATAGGAAAGAATTGATTTGTTATTTTGTCAGAATTGAATTCTAAGGATATTTATAAAATTGCTGTCGTAATGGGTAGTGATTCAGATCTAAATACATTGAAACCTGCTATTGACATTTTAAGAGAATTTGGAATAAAAACTGAAGTTTGTATACTATCTGCCCATCGAACACCTATTGAAATGATGGAATATGCAAAAAATGCAGAATCAGAAAACATAAAGGTAATAATTGCCGGTGCTGGTGGTGCTGCTCATCTTCCTGGAATGCTGGCATCCATAACTTGCATTCCTGTTATTGGAGTACCAGTAGAGAGTAAGACACTTAAGGGGATTGACTCTCTTTTATCAATCGTTCAAATGCCAGCTGGGATTCCTGTTGCAACAGTTGCAATTAATGGAGGTCAAAATGCTGGATTATTGGCAATAGAGATGATCAGTTTATTTGATGAATCCATAAAGAAATATTTAAAAGAATTCAGAGAAAATCTTCATAAAGAGGTAAGAACTAAAAATAGTAAGTTATCAAATATTGGAACTGACAATTATCTTCAAAATAAATGAACTATTATATTTCTATTAGGCCTTTTTAAGAAAGTTTTCTTTTTTTAGGAAATTAACAACTTTTTCAACGGAATCATTTAAATCTAACGAACCTGTATCAACAACAATTTCTGGATTATGAGGAGCTTCATATGGACTAGAAATACCTGTAAATTCCTTAATTTCACCCAAACGAGCTTTCTTATAAAGACCTTTAGTATCCCTATTTTCGCAAACTGTGATATCTGCAGCACAATAAACTTCAATAAAATCCTTAGATCCAATAATTTTTCTCACCTTATCTCTATCGCTAATAAATGGTGAAACGAATGCTGTAATAGTTATTATCCCAGCATTCATAAATAAATTTGCAACTTCTCCAATTCTTCTTATATTTTCTTCTCTGTCTTCATCCGAAAACCCAAGATCTTTACATAAACCGTGTCTAATATTATCTCCATCCAACACGTAAGTCGAAAAACCATCTAAATGTAAAACTTCATTTAAGGCGTTGGCTAAAGTACTTTTACCAGAGCCAGATAAACCTGTAAACCAAATAACCATTCCTTTATGACCTCTCATTTTCTCTAATTTGTCTCTATCAATAGTTAAATTGTGCCACTTTATATTGGTTGACTTTGATTGATCTTGTTCTTTCATTATTTGAATCATCAAAATTAAAAACCTATCCTAACCCTTGCTTCATAAATTATGAAATCCCTCTTTACGAAGAAACTCAATTGATTTAGATACCATATCACCCTGTAACTGGATATTACTATCAATTAATGTTCCTCCAGTACCACAAAAAACTTTAATTTTTTTTAGTAATTCTTTTAATAAGATTTCATCCTTAGTTCCTAACCCTCTAATTAAAGTAATAGTCTTACCCTTTTTACCTTTTTTTTGTTTTGAAATATTTATTTTTGATCTTTTATTAAAAGTATTTACCTTAGCTGTTACTTCACATTTTTTTTCTTGATTATCAAATTCAATCCAATTCTTTTTTCCCATTATCTTAAATATAATCTATAGTTAGTTAATACTTATTCTATAGAAAAAGTGGTAAGTACATTTTCTCGCAAAGATCAAAATTATAAAAATGAAGATTTAAATCAACCCTCCAAAGAGGGAAGGTTTGGGAAATATGGTGGTCAATATGTTCCTGAAACGCTAATGCCTGCTTTATTTGAGCTTGAAACAGCTGCATCAAACGCATGGAAAGATAAACTTTTTGTAAAAGAATTAAATCATCTTCTTAAGACTTATGTAGGCAGAGAAACACCACTTTATGAAGCCAAAAGACTTACTGAACATTACAAAACTAAACAAGCAACTCCAAGAATATGGCTTAAAAGGGAAGATTTAAATCATACTGGTGCTCACAAAATTAATAATGCCCTTGGACAAGCTCTATTAGCAATAAGAATGGGTAAAAAAAGAATAATTGCAGAAACTGGAGCAGGTCAGCATGGAGTTGCTACGGCTACTGTTTGTGCGAGATTTGGCTTGAAATGTATTATTTATATGGGTGCTGAAGACATAAAAAGGCAATCCCTTAACGTTTTCAGAATGAAACTTTTAGGAGCTGAAGTTAAAGTTGTAAATTCAGGAACTGCAACACTTAAGGATGCTACTAGTGAAGCAATTAGAGATTGGGTTTCTAATGTCGAAACCACACACTACATTTTAGGATCTGTTGCAGGTCCACATCCTTTCCCAAAAATTGTGAGAGATTTTCATGCAGTTATTGGAGAAGAAACTAAAAAACAATGTCTGGAATCATTTGGATCTTTACCCGACATTTTACTTGCTTGTGTAGGTGGGGGATCAAATGCAATGGGTCTTTTCCACCCTTTCGTTAAAGAAAGTTCTGTAAGACTTATTGGAGTTGAAGCCGCAGGAAGCGGAGTTAATACTGACAAACATGCTGCCACTATCACTAAAGGTTCAGTTGGAATTTTGCATGGATCAATGAGTCTTCTTTTGCAAGATGATAATGGTCAAGTACAAGAAGCTCACTCAATAAGTGCAGGTTTAGATTACCCAGGAGTAGGGCCTGAACACAGCCATTTAAAAGATATAGGTAGAGCAGAATATGGATCAGTCACAGATCAAGAGGCTTTAGATGCTTTAAGACTTGTTAGTGAACTTGAAGGAATTATTCCGGCACTTGAAACGTCCCATGCCTTTGCTTGGTTGGATAAATTATGCCCTACTCTTGATAAAGATACTCATATAGTTATCAATTGCTCTGGAAGAGGTGACAAAGATGTTAATACTGTTGCATCTTCATTAGATATTTAATCAATACCTTGGAATAGATGGGTCAATATATCTACTCCATCCATCAATACCCTCCTCCAAATTCCATATTTCGCTCACAATATTATTATCTAAGCACCATTGACAAAAATTATAACTTCTTATTCCTGCATGACAGCTAACAACAATTTCTCTGTCTAATAAACCAGCAAATATTTCTTTAACGTATTCAGATGTAACTTTACTAATTGGTATATGTAAAAATTCTTTTGAGAAACGAGCGATTTCAAGCTCTGAATGTTCTCTTACATCAATCAAAACTGGATCTTCTTTCTCAGAATAAAACCAATCATTAAGACTAGAGGAATTTATAGATTTTGGATAATTTCCCAATTGAGAGGATAAATTTTGTGTTATTTACAATTTAATAAATTAAGTTGCAGTAGGAAATTTATTGTTAAAAATAAAAATAAACATTGATAATGAAACTTAGAGTATTAGCAATAATACTATTATTATTTTTATTACTTTTTTTTGGTTTTAAAAAAGTTTCCGCTAATAAAAATAAGGAGCAAAGTACAAATATTGAGCATCTAAATATCTTAAAATATATTCCTGAAAAAAATAAATTATTATTTATTTCAAATTTAGATAGTTTTAATATTGTTAACAATAATGAAAAAGATAAAAATCCAAAAAATCAAGATAAATTTATTTTAATAAAGGACTCTATATTAGATTACTTAGGTATAGATCTAGGCAACAATAAATTAGAAGATATATATAATAATGAACTTATAATCGCGACTTTTGAGAATAATAAAAAACTTAAAGATGATATTTTGATTGTTTTTAAAATTAAGCCAGAAAAAACAATAGATGATTTATTAAATTTGCCTAATAAAATTGATCAAGTTGATGAAGTAATTTCAATTAAAAGAAAAAATAAAATAAATTTCCTTAACTTTATATATCAGACTGAAGATAATTATATAATCGCTTCATCAGATAACAACTTAATTAAAAATAGTATTAACTCCAGTAATCATTTTAAAGAAAAAAAATTTCAATATGAAAAAGAACTTTTAGGACTAAAAAACCAAAAAAATATATTGTTCACAAAGAAATTTGGGGAAAGTATATTCTTTAATAATGAAATTTTTCCCGAAAGTAATGATGATGTTATAGCTACAACATTTGAATTGAAGAATGAACATTTAATTTTAAAATCGCACTTAGTTAATAATAAGAAAGGAGTTAATATACTTTCTTACGATAAGCTAGTCAACAAAAAGAACACTAATAAAGATAATCCTGAAGTTTCAATTTTTTGTGATTTAAAAAATTTTGAAAAATATATAAAACCCTTAAGAAACGATTTTGAAAACAGTTTTTTTGAAGAGTTTAATCAAAAAGCAAATCAAGATATTTTAATTCTCAATTCAAATAAAGATTGGCTTATTACATTTGAGAAAAATAGTAAAGATCAAATTGATTTAAGTGATATGAAAAAAATTAAAGATTACAACAAATATACATTGAAACAAAATGAAGATATTTACTCGATATATTCCAAAGATATTCTTGAAGAAAAAGACGACGTAATAAAACAATTAAACTATGAAAAAATCTATTCATTGGAATCAAAAGGTTTACAAATGATAAGTAATTATTTAATTGATGATAAAAAACTACAGACAATCTCAAATAAATTTTTTAACCTGAAAAATAATAAAGATAAATCTGCTTTTCTTTATGCAAAAGTTGATATCAAAGATGCAAATCCTATTAAAATTCAATATTTATCTGATTTGGAAGATCTTAATTTTTTCATTAAAAATTTTTTAAAAATACTAAATGAAGAATCTCAAGAAATCATGAAACAATCTATTCCTGAAAAAAATCCAATTCTTTATGCAGAAAAAAGCTTAAAGATACTTTAATAAAAGTACTCAAATCACCTTCAAAAACAATCAATTTAAATTTCCTTGCAGTTCATGACTTGTGGTTAATTAAAAATTATTTGACTATCTTTATCTATAAGTATTTGATTTTGAATTAAGAAATTGGATAACAACAAACTAATTTTAAAACCAGGATTAGAGGGTGTCCCAGTTACTAATTCATCAATTTGTGATATTGACGGAAACAAAGGTAAATTATTGTACAGAGGTTACTCCATTGAGGAATTATCCAAAAAAAGCAGTTTTTTAGAAACCGCTTACCTATTGATTTGGGGTGAATTACCCACAGCTGCTCAACTAAGAGATTTTGAACAAGAAGTTCAGATGCATCGCAGATTAAGTTTTAGAGTTAGAGATATGATGAAATGTTTCCCTGCTACTGGTCATCCTATGGACGCTCTTCAGTCAAGTGCAGCTTCTTTGGGGCTTTTTTATTCGCGTAGAGCAATAGATGATCCGAATTACATATACAACGCAGTAATAAGACTAATAGCAAAAATACCAACAATGATTGCCGCATTTCAACTTATCAGAAAAGGACAAGATCCTATTCAACCTCGAGATGACTTAACTTACTCATCAAATTTTCTTTACATGCTGACTGAAAAAGAACAAGATCCTATAGCTGCAAAAGTGTTTGATAGATGTTTAATTTTACATGCAGAGCATAGTTTAAATGCAAGTACATTCAGCGCTAGAGTTACTGCAAGCACTCTTACCGACCCATATGCTGTCATCGCCTCTGCAGTAGGAACGCTGGCTGGCCCTCTTCATGGAGGAGCAAATGAGGATGTGATTGCAATGTTAGAAGAAATCAAAACCCCAGAAAATGCTGCTTCTTTTTTGGATAACTCGATAAAAAATAAAAGTAAGATAATGGGCTTTGGTCATAGAGAATACAAAGTTAAGGATCCAAGAGCAATAATTCTTCAAAAACTGGCAGAAGAGCTTTTTATAAGATTTGGAGTAGATGAAATGTATGAAGTTGCAAAATCACTAGAAGCCGAAGCAATCCCAAGACTTGGACCAAAGGGGATATTCCCTAACGTAGACTTTTATTCTGGTCTTGTTTATAGAAAACTCGGCATACCTCGTGATTTATTTACTCCAATTTTTGCCATATCAAGGGTTGCAGGTTGGTTGGCTCATTGGAGAGAGCAACTTGGAGCAAATAGAATTTTTAGACCATCGCAAATCTATACTGGTTCATCTCCCAGGGAATGGATTGGTTTAGAAAATAGAGAATAATATTTGCAGCTTTTCATAAAAAACACACATATTGTTGGTAACGAGTTAATGTATTAAGTAAATAACATCAAAATTTTGGAATACGGATTAGACCTAGAATATAGTTTTAATGAATTCTTAAAAGGTTTTGGCCTTTCTAGTGAAATTGCTCATATTATATGGCTTCCTCTCCCTATGCTTTTGGTTTTAGTTGCAGCAGTTGTTGGGGTTTTAGTAACAGTTTGGCTTGAAAGAAAAATATCTGCTGCTGCTCAACAAAGAATAGGTCCTGAATATGCAGGAGCGCTTGGCGTACTCCAACCAATTGCAGATGGTCTAAAGTTACTTGTCAAAGAGGATATTATTCCTGCTAAAGCGGATGAGATTCTCTTTACTGCAGGGCCTATTTTGGTTCTTGTACCAGTGATTCTCTCCTGGCTAATTGTTCCTTTTGGACAAAACCTTTTAATAAGTAATGTTGGTATTGGAATTTTCCTTTGGATTGCTCTAAGCAGTATCCAGCCAATTGGACTTCTCATGAGCGGATATGCATCAAATAATAAATATTCATTACTAGGCGGATTAAGAGCTGCTGCTCAATCTATAAGTTACGAAATACCTTTAGCTTTATCTGTATTAGCTATCGTTCTAATGACAAATTCCCTAAGTACTGTTGATATTGTTAACCAGCAAAGTGGTGCTGGAATTCTTAGTTGGAATATTTGGAGACAACCAGTTGGATTTATAGTTTTTTGGATTTGTGCTCTTGCAGAATGTGAAAGACTTCCATTTGACTTGCCTGAGGCTGAAGAAGAACTTGTTGCAGGGTATCAAACTGAATATGCGGGGATGAAATTCGCATTGTTCTACCTTGGAAGTTACATAAATCTAATTCTTTCCGCATTATTGGTATCAATACTCTATTTGGGAGGATGGGGTTTCCCTATTCCAGTTGAATTAATAGCTAAGTTTCTGAATTTACCCATTGATGCTCCCTTAATACAAGTTTTCACTGCATCAATAGGAATTGTAATGACTGTATTGAAAGCCTATCTTTTAGTTTTCATTGCAATACTATTACGTTGGACAACTCCTAGAGTCAGAATAGATCAACTTTTAGATCTAGGATGGAAGTTTCTTCTTCCAATTTCTCTTGCTAATCTTTTGATAACTGCAGGATTAAAACTTGCTTTTCCGCAATTCTTTGGTGGTTAAATTTAAGTAAATATACTTAAATTTAAAATTTTCCCACTAAAATAAAAAAAACTAAGTGAATTCTTCAAAATGAAAAATTTCCTTCAACAAATAAATAGCTATATCAAAGAAGCATTTAATGCCGGCAAATATTTATACAATGGCTTATCAGTAACCTTTGATCATCTTCGAAGAAGACCTGTTACTGTTCAATATCCTTATGAAAAACTAATACCATCTGAAAGATATAGAGGAAGGATACATTATGAGTTTGATAAATGCATAGCTTGCGAGGTGTGTGTGAGAGTGTGTCCAATAAATCTACCAGTTGTCGACTGGGTGATGAACAAAGAAACAAAAAAAAAGGAACTTAGAAATTATTCAATAGATTTTGGAGTATGTATATTTTGCGGAAATTGTGTTGAATATTGCCCAACCAATTGTCTATCAATGACTGAAGAATATGAGTTAGCCACTTTTGACAGACATAATCTTAATTTCGATAATGTTGCACTTGGAAGACTTCCTTCAAACGTCACAACAGATCCTTCAGTTAAACCTCTTAGAGAGCTTGCCTATCTTCCTAAAGGTGTCATGGACCCTCATGAAATCCCAGCTTCAGATACTAGAGTTGGAAAATTACCTGAAGAAGTCTATGATTGGATGAGGTCTGAGTCCAATGAAAATAAAGATAAAATTTCTAATCCAATTAATTAATATCTATTAATTTATGTCCATTGCAATAACAACACAATTTATTTGTTTTACAGTTCTATCTTTAGTTGTCATTATTGGAGCACTAGGTGTTGTATTGCTAGAAAGTATTGTTTATTCAGCCTTTCTTCTAGGAGGAGTTTTCATGAGCGTAGCAGGATTATATCTTCTTTTAAATGCAAGCTTCGTTGCTGCAGCACAAGTATTAGTTTACGTTGGTGCAGTTAACGTACTAATAATTTTTGCAATAATGCTAGTGAATAAGAAAGAAGATTTAAAGCCTATCAATGACATTAAATCGAGAAGAATTATATCAACATCGATATGTTTAACCCTATTAAGCCTCTTAATAAGAGTTGACTTAACCAATGTATGGAGCCTATCAAGTCCTAAAGACTCTATTGGAGAAGAATCTACTATTAGAATTGGTGAGCATCTATTTAGTGATTATCTACTCCCTTTTGAAGTAGCTTCAGTTTTACTTTTAATGGCGATGATTGGGGCTATTGTTTTAGCTAGAAGAGATGTAATGAATAAAGATATTTCAACTGGATTACCTGTTGATCAAGAGTTAATTGAAAAAGCACCAGAACCATTACTTACCAATAAAAATTAACTTTTCAACTTTTTTATCATGAATTTAGAATCTATTCCTCTTCAAGCTTTTTTAATAGTATCTTCAGTACTATTTTGTATTGGCATTTGGGGATTATTAAATAGCAGAAATGCAGTTAGAGTTCTTATGAGCATTGAATTAATGCTTAATGCAGTAAATATAAACCTAATGGCATTTTCTTCTTATATTGATAATAATTTAATTCAAGGACAAGTTTTTACAATTTTTGTGATTACTGTTGCTGCTGCAGAAGCAGCGGTTGGATTAGCTATCTTGTTATCTCTTTACAGAAATCGGGTAACTGTAGATATGGAAAGTTTTAATTTATTAAAATGGTAATAGCATTAAATGAAACTTTCATTAGTGCTCATTATATATCGTTCAGATAGTTCTTTAGCTCTAAAGGCATCTAAATTCTGTGAAGAACTTCTCAAAGAAAAAAATATTAATTCAAACAGAATCAAAAGTGATTTTAAGGAAGATGAAATTGAAAAATATCTTGTTGATTCAAAATTAAAACCAAATATTGGTATAGTTCTTGGCGGGGATGGAACCTTTCTAAAATGTGCAAATGTATTATCAGATTATGACATTCCTTTATTGAGCATTAATATTGGTGGTAACTTAGGTTTTCTTACTCAAGAAAAAGATTTTTTATTTGACAAATCTTTCATTAAAATCCTTGAAAACGAAGAATATATAATTGACTGTCGTAATAGATTAAATTGTAATGTTTGTATGAACGAGACAAGTCCAGAGAGAAAAATCATAAAAAGCTACGACGCTTTAAATGATTTTTATTTTAAATCAGTTGAAGAGGATATTTCTCCCACCAACCAAATACAAATTGAAATAGATAACGAGAAAGTTAATGAATACAAAGGGGACGGATTGATTATATCTACATCTACTGGTTCAACAGCCTACTCAATGGCTGCGGGCGGACCAATTGTACATCCTAGTTTAGATGCAATGATAATTAACCCAATATGCCCAATGAGTTTAGCTAGTAGACCAATCGTTATACCTAATTCCAGTAAGGTAATTATTAAACCAGTAAAAAAAAGTAAAGGAGAAATTAAATTATGGAGTGACGGTTCAAAATGTATGACCATTAAGGAAACTTATTATTGTGAGATCAAAAAAGGGGGGTCACCTTGCAAAATAATAAGGTTTAAAAAGAGTACTAACTATTACAATACTTTAATAAAAAAACTTGATTGGAAAGGAGATTTATCTCTCAAAAATTAAATGGCCCTAGAAATAGAAAGACGATTTCTTATTAAAAATGATAATTGGAAAGAATTCGTCACAAAGAAAATTTCTATTCAACAAGGATACTTATCCAAAAATTTAGATGATTGGATTATTAGAATAAGGTTTTCTGGCAAAGAATTTAAAATTGCACTCAAAAAACATATCGAAGGGTTTACTAACTTCGAATTTGAATACTCCATTCCAAGAAAAGATGGCGAAACAATAATGGCAAATCTTTCAAATACAATAAAAAAAGAAAGATTCTTTTTAGAAATTGAAAATCAATCTTGGATTATAGATTGCTTTAAAGAAAATAATTATCCTCTTGAAATTGCAGAAATAGAACTCTCCAGGGAAGAGGATGATGTAAGTCTCCCATCATTCATATCAAAGGAAATAACTGGACTGACAGATTACTCTAATTTCAGTCTTGCTAACACTCCTTTTTCAGAATGGAATTAGAAGTATTTGACAACTCTCAAAAATAGCTAGTCAAAGTAACCACCTATCCTTTATATTTTCTTTATATTTTAGAATTAGATTTTTTTCTCCTCAAATGTTTGGTCTTTACGATAAGGAAGGAATATTGAGATTTGTTGATTCAGACAAAGATGCTTGCATTGCATATGCTGAACTCTTCGAGTTAGGATCTACAAATTATTGTTTAATGGATTTAGCTAACGATACAACAAAAATAAAGGATATTAATCTTGATCAGAATCTGGGAGGGTACAACAATTGAATCCATCTCTACAAATCTTTCCATTATCCATTGCCCAATTCAAAAGCGCCACTCTATTTTTAGAACCTGTTTTTGTAAACATATTGCTTACATGATTATCAACAGTTCTTTTACTAATAGTAAGTTTTACGGCAATTTCTTGATTTGTCAGCCCATCCGCTACTAGATCAATGATTTCCATCTCCCTTGTTGAGAGACCCATCGTATCAATGTTGTTTACTTCTTCTTCAACCATTTGCATTTAAACAGTTCCTTTTTTATATTAATTAAGTTTAGCAATCCCATCACACTTGTTAACTAATTAGGAAACAAAAGCAATTGAAATCAAAACTTCAGCAGACTTTAGAAAAAAAATCCAAGGTAATAACAGCAGAGTTAATGCCGCCTAGAGGTGGAAGCCCCATAAGATCTATTAAGATAGCACAACTTTTGAAAGATAAGGTACATGCTGTTAACATTACCGACGGAAGCAGAGCTGTAATGAGAATGTGTAGCTTGGCAATGTCTAAACTATTACTGGAAAATGAGATAGAACCAGTAATGCAGATATCTTGCAGAGATCGTAATAAAATTGCTTTACAATCAGATATCCTTGGAGCAAATGCTTTAGGAATTAAAAATATCTTATGCATTACCGGTGATTCAGTAATAGCTGGAGATCAACAAGATGCAAAAGCAGTTCACGAGTTTGAGTCAGTTAGATTGCTCCAACAAATTCAAGCCTTTAATAAGGGAATTGATCCAACTTTTGGAGAACTTGCAGATAAAAAAACATCTATATTTCCAGGAACTGCAGCAGATCCAAGTTGTAGAAATAAAAGAAGTTTAAAAAATAGAATTAAAAAGAAAAAAGAGGCTGGAGCTCAATTCATACAAACTCAAATGGTTATGGAGAAAGAAAACTTAATTGAATTTTGCGAAGACATTAGCCAACCTCTCGAAATACCAGTAATCGCAGGTGTTTTCCTATTAAAATCTTACAAAAATGCTCTGTTTATAAACAAATACGTCCCAGGAGCACATATACCTGAAAATATTTTAAATCGTCTTAAAGATGCTAAAGATCCTTTAAGAGAAGGAATACAAATTGCCGCTGAACAAGCACACGATTTTATTAATATCGCAAATGGAATTCATCTAATGGCCGTAAAAGCAGAACATTTAATCCCTGAGATTATTGAAAAAGCTAATCTTAATCTGGAATGTTAATCAAATCAGTACCTAACAATTCTGCCATTGCCTTCTGCTGTGGAGATGGCTCAGTCATATCCGATCTTCTAGAATCTGTTATCAACCAATCCAAAGATGCATCTTGCAAATCAAAGTGATCTCCATTTTTATCCACACAGTAACGGCCAAATACTAATTTATCTACAAGTCGAACGCCCTTACCAATTTTAGAATAATCAAAAATAATTGAATTATCAATTGTTGCACCTTCGGAAATACAACAACTTGGGCCAATCATTGTAGGTCCAACAATCGTTGCACCATCTTCTATTCTTGTCATCCCACCTATATATACTGGCCCAGTAATATCAACTGCATCCCAATTGGCAGCAACATTTAATCCCGTAAAAACTCCAGGTTTAATTTCTTTGCCTGGTATCTCAACTTGTCTTACCTTACCTAGTAATACATTACGAATAGCACTCCAATAATCAGGAACTTTTCCAATATCTACCCATTCGAAATCCATTGGAAGTGCAAAAAATGGCAATTCCATTTCAACAAGTTTAGGAAAAAGATCAGCTCCAATATCAAATTTTTCACCTGATGGTATGTAATTAAAAATTTCAGGTTCAAAAAGATAAATTCCTGTATTTATTGAGTCCCCTAACGCTTTATCAATAGATGGCTTTTCTTGAAAAGCTTTGATTCTGCCATTTCCATCTGAGACAACTACACCATAACTTGATACTTGATCTCTAGTTACTTTTTTTGTTATTAAACTTGCAATTGCTCCCTTTTCTCTATGTTTCTTGACAGCTTCAGTCAAATCTAAGTCAACTAAAGCATCACCACATAGTACAACAAAAGTTTCATCAAAAAACTTTTGAAAATCTTGAATTTTTTTTAATCCTCCTGCTGACCCTAAAGCATCTCCAATTAATTCCCCTTCTTCAATTCTACCTTCGAAACTATACGCTATCTCCACACCGAATCTTTGACCATCTCTAAAGTAATTTTCAATTTCTTCAGCAAGATGAGAAACGTTAACCATTATTTCTTTAAAACCATGCTCTTTTAGGAGTTCTAAAAGAAACTCCATTACCGGTTTTTGTAGAATCGGTATCATTGGTTTTGGAATAACATGAGTTATGGGCTGAACACGTGTACCTTTACCTGCCGCAAGTATCATTGCCTTCATGAATTCAAAACCTCTTTTTAAAGATTATACGTTATTACTATTAAGCCTCTAAACAGCAGAAGGATAATTATTTTGTACCTCAAGGTTTTCTATAGGCAATTGAGCTAAACCCCCATCAGGAATTATTCTTTTAATTTGAATTGGGCCATATAAAGAATTAATTTGTTTAATTTCAATTTTGTTTTCAGATGATAAAAATAATAAGGCCCAAAAGACCCCAAGACGATCTTTATCTAAATCATTTTTTACAACTGTTTGCCATTTCTCAACTAAATATTCAAAATCTGTCCACTGTAATGCTTTTTCCCATCCATCAATAAATTTTCCTAAAGCCTTAGTTGTTTCTGGTAGTTTTTCACGATGCGCTAATGATTTCACTTGAGAAATTAAGGCCTTATCAGAATATTTTTTATTTCTTTTTCTTTTCATGAGGAGAAGATCTTGGGTTTCTATAACTTCAGCAATAGACTCTAACTGACTTACTAGTTCTCCCAGAGTTGTTGTACGTTTAAGAACTGGTTGTGCTATTGATCTCCTCCTTAGATATTTTTCTGGGTATTTTGGAATATCAAATTCTTGATCAATCCAATCTTGATCATCTAGATCAAAATCTTCTTCAAAATCTGAAGAATTTCCCTTAAAAACATCAGATTCCAATACTTGAGCCTTTAAATTAACAAGTACGGAAGCCGCAAAAAAAGCCTCGCTAGTCTCAGATAAATCCTTCTGATATGAACTTTGACTATTTGATTTTCCTAAAGTTTTTGAATATTGCTCTAAAAAGCTATCTATTACACTTATTACATCAATATCCCATGGATCGAGATCACCTTTACCAGCGGCGTCTTGAAGAAACTTAATCAACAATCTAGGCCCTAATTGTTGCCTATCAATGGAATTGGAATAAAGTATTTTAAAATAGCAAATATCTAAACATAAGATATCTTCTTAATTATTTAATGCCAAACAATATTGCATTAATTTAAAAATTATATTGTTGGAGCTTTTAAGATTTCATTTTTTTTAGTTCCTGAAAAAATATTTGTTTTCACAGCACTTTTAACTGCAGTTAAATCTCTATCAACTAAATTATTAATAGATGCAAGATAACTTTCAGTAACCAATCTTGGGTATAAACCAATTCCAATTATAGGCAAAAGTAAACAAGCGATAATATAAACTTCTCTCGGTTCTGCGTCGATAAGTTTTCGTTCTTCGGTTAATTTAGGATTTTCTTTTCCAAAGAAAATTTCTCTTAACATTGAGAGAAGATAAATAGGAGTAAGTATTACTCCTATAGCCGCTAAAGAGGCCATAACTACCCTAAACGGGAGTGTATAAACTTCATCTGTAACAAAACCAGTGAATACCATCAATTCAGAAACAAATCCACTCATACCTGGCAAAGCAAGTGAAGCAAGGGAGCAAGCAGTCCACAAGGCAAACATAATTCTCATTTTTTGTCCTACACCACTCATTTCATCAAGTTTAAGAGTCTTTGTTCTGTCATAGGTAGCTCCAACAAGAAAAAATAAGCTAGCTCCAATCAATCCATGACTAACCATTTGTAGCATTGCACCACTTGTTCCAAGGCTACTAAAACTCCCTATTCCAATTAGAACAAAACCCATATGACTTATGGAACTGTATGCTATTTTTCTTTTTAGATTTCTTTGTGCAAAAGAAGTTAATGCGGCATAAATTATATTTACTACTCCCAAAACTATCAATAATGGAGCAAATTGAGCATGAGCAACAGGTAATAATTGAGCATTGAACCTCAGAAGAGCATATCCTCCCATCTTTAATAAAATTCCAGCTAAAAGCATGTGAACGGGAGCTGTAGCCTCTCCATGGGCATCAGGAAGCCAAGTATGAAGTGGCACTATTGGGAGTTTGACTCCAAATGCAACTAAAAGGCCAACGTAACAGAATATTTGGAATTTTTGACTAAAGTCTTGCGCTGCCAAATGAGAAAACTCAAAGTTAGGAATTTCAGTACCGTAGAAACCCATTGCTAGTGCTGCTATGAGAATAAATATGGAACTGCCAGCTGTATAAATTATGAATTTTGTTGCTGCATATTGTCTATTTTTGCCACCCCATATAGCTAAAAGTAAATATACGGGAATCAACTCAAGTTCCCAAGTTAGAAAAAATAAAAGCATATCTTGAACTGCAAATACAGCGATTTGTCCACCATCCATGACCAATATCAAAAAGAAAAATAATTTTGGTTTGAACTTAACAGGCCATGCAGCTAGCACTGCTAATGCAGTGATAAAACTAGTTAATAATATTAAGGGCATCGAAATGCCATCAGCTCCAACAGACCAAGTAAGACCTAAATCAGGGAGCCAACTAATATTTTCTTTCAGTTGAACATTTTCATCATTAATATCAAAGCCATTTATATATGAACCTACAGTTATTAAAAAAGTTATTAATGCAATAGATAATGCAAACCACCTAACCTCTTTCCCATCTCCTTTATCTGGGAAAAAAGGTATCACAAACGCACTACCAATTGGGAACAAAATTGAGGCAGATAGCCAAGGAACATTAGACAATCCAGCTCCCAAAGTTCCCAACAATTGTGTCGCAAAATGTATAAAAAAATAATTACTCAATTTAATAAGAAGTTTATCTTAAACAAAGTTTAGAAATTATCTGTATTTTTTCACCCTAATGGACAGTGAAGACACACAATTGTAATTAAGTTACTTGTGGAGATTGAAAACCAAATATAGCAACTAATAGAATTACCCCTCCAAAAACAATAAGCGCATAAAATTGAGCTCTACCAGTTTCAAAATATTTTAAACCTTCTCCGCTTCCTAAAGTTACAAGTCCTGTCAGATTTACTACGCCATCAACGACCTTAGAATCAACTTCTAAAACTTCTTTAGCAAGTTTTCTACTACCCTTAACAAAAAGTTTTTCATTGATATCGTCTAGATACCATTTATTTGATAAAAATTGATTAATAGTAGGAAACTTTTCGGCAAATAAAACTGACAAGTTAATTTTTTTCGCAAAATATGCCTGATAAGCAATAATAATCCCAGCTGATGCAATAAGAACTGATGCTATTGCTAATGGTAAAAATTCTTTTAATTCGAATGCTTTACCAGCAATTTCTGCTTCTTCAGGATCCAGTAAATTGGCAATTTTACTATCCCATGGAAGTCCCATAAAACCTATAATTACGGAGGGGATAGCTAGAAATACCAAGGGAAATGTCATTGACCAGGGAGACTCATGAATAGAGCCATGTTCTTCATGCACTTCTTCATTTTCTTCATCTAGTTTTAATTTAGAAGCGATTAAAAGCTCTTTTTGCAATTCTTTATTATCCCCTCTAAAATCACCTTCAAATGTCAAGAAATAAAGTCTAAACATATAAAAAGCAGTCATGCCAGCGGTTAAAAGTCCTATAAACCAGAAAGCTGGGAATGATATAAATGCATTTCCTAGTATCTCATCTTTACTCCAAAAACCTGCCAATGGTGGAATACCACTAATTGCTATACAACCTATTAAGAAAGTAGCAGATGTATATGGCATTTTTTTTCTTAAACCGCCCATTAATCTCATATCTTGAGCTAACACAGGCTGATGACCAACGACTTCTTCCATTGCATGTATAACAGAACCAGATCCTAAAAATAGCATTGCTTTAAAGCATGCATGAGTAACCAAATGAAAAATGCCTGCTATTGGAGCTCCACAGCCCATCGCTAGCATCATATATCCAAGTTGTGAAACAGTACTGTAAGCTAAACCTTTTTTTAAATCCATTTGTGTCAAAGCTATAGAAGCGCCTAAAAAACAAGTAATGGTTCCAACTAAAGCAATAATGAACTGAATAGAAGGAAATATTGAATACAAAGGTTGCAGCCTAGCTACTAGAAATATTCCTGCTGCAACCATTGTAGCCGCATGGATAAGTGCAGAAATCGGCGTCGGACCTTCCATGGCATCAGGCAACCAAACGTGAAGAGGAAACTGGGCGGATTTTGCCATTGGCCCTAAGAAAACTAAAAAACAAAGGAGTAAAGCAGCCCAAATTGGTATTGAATGATCAGATATTGATTGCGAAATTCCAGTAGCTATTTCATTAAAATCAAAACTATTAGTAGCCCAAAATAAACCAAGAATGCCCAATAATAAACCAAAGTCTCCAACTCTATTAACAACAAATGCTTTTTGTGCAGCGTGGGCAGCACCATCTCTGTCGTACCAAAAACCAACCAATAAGTAAGAACACATTCCAACTAATTCCCAAAAAACGTAAATTTCTAATAAATTTGGACTAACTATTAATCCCATCATTGAACTACTGAATAATGCTAAATATGTAAAAAATCTGACATAACCCTTATCATGCTCCATATAACCATGAGAGTAAATCATTACCAGTAAAGTTATTGTGGTAACTAAAGCAAGCATTACACTACCCAAAGGGTCAAGGACAAAACCCATTGGAATTGTGAAATCCCCAGCGTTAGCCCATACAAATAATTTTTCTACTGATTCATAACCATTAACTTGTTCAATCAAAGCTTTGTAACTAATTACCGCAGATATACCAACGAAAGAAATCAAACCTACAGACACAATTTCTCTAGAATTATTAATTTTCTTATTAATACTTATTAATCCTAAACCAGAAAGCACTGCTCCAATAAGTGGGAAAACAGGAATTATCCAGGCAATTTCTGAAGCTTGAGGCATTTTTTAAAGATTTTATATTGATTTTAAACTGTCAATTGAAAAATTCCGACAAAAATGATGAATTAAATGTTTTAACAGCAATATTTATATACTGATGGGACCACCAAAGTACACCTATTGCAATCAATATGCCAAGTTGAGATAACCTAAAAAATTCTTTAATTTTCAATTCTTGTCTTCCTTCAAGTATTGCCTTAAAGGGGATTATGGAAGTATTATTTTTAAATTTTTCAAATTCCTCTCCAAATCTATGGGCTAATCTCTTATCCCCATGCCAGATTGCAAAAAGGTGATGCAAAATTAAGCCAATAGAAGTTATTAATGTGAATGAAGTACCAATCCATAAAGTATGTGCAATACACCAAATCATTTGACCAAATGCTTGAGGATGTCTTGTGATTCTCATTATCCCGGTTCCGTAAATTCTCACTTTAGGTTTTAAAACCGATGGAATTTCTAGCAAATTATAAGTAGCGGGATATAAAAATAAAAAACTTATTGCAGTTAAAAGCCAAACTATTATAAAAACGAAATTATTGCCTTGAATATTCCATAATCGTATTCCATCATATCTATGAGCTAAAAAATAACTAATTAAGATAACTGCTGATGGCAAACTTAAAAAAACAAAACATAACCTCCATAATCTTGGTCCCATAATTGATTCAGCTTTGATTCTTAAAGCAGCTCCACCACTATGAATTACCGCAAAAATCAAAATTAATAATAAGATTACTAGAGAAGTTTTATGAGTCTCCATAGATTTAAATTTTTTAAATAATTTTTGTTCTTAACAATAATGCCCCAAAGCATTAGAATTATAAGTAATTGTAGGCATCATAAATGCCAGAATTACCATTTACTCTCGACCAATTAAGAATACTAAAAGCTATAGCAGCTCAAGGAAGTTTTAAAAAAGCAGCAGACCTGTTGTATGTAACCCAACCTGCTGTTAGTTTACAAATTCAAAATCTAGAAAAACAACTTGAAATCACAATTTTCGACAGAGGTGGAAGAAAAGCCCTTTTGACTGAGGCAGGCAGATTGCTTCTTGAATATTGTGAACGAATTTTAAATCAATGCGATGAAGCTTGCAAAGCAATTGAAGATTTAAATAATTTAAAAGGTGGAACACTTGTTATTGGCGCCAGTCAAACAACTGGAACTTATTTAATGCCAAGAATGATAGGACTATTCAGACAAAAATATCCTGATGTATCCGTTCAACTTCAAGTTCACAGTACTAGAAGAACTGGCTGGAGTGTTGCAAATGGACAAATTGACTTAGCCATTATTGGAGGACAATTACCTAACGATTTAGAAAATTTACTTCAAATAATTCCCTATGCAACAGATGAATTAGCGCTAGTTTTACCATCTAAACACCAACTTTCTCACAAAAAAGAACTATTAAAAGAAGACTTATACAAATTAAATTTTGTGACATTAGACTCTCAATCCACAACCAGAAAAGTTGTTGATAAACTTCTTCAAGATTCTGGACTTGATATTCAAAGATTAAAAATTGAGATGGAACTTAACTCTCTTGAAGCAATAAAGAATGCAGTTCAATCAGGTCTAGGAGCTTCCTTTTTACCGGTTGTTTCTATTGAAAGAGAATTAGCCGCTGGAACTATCCATAAAGCATTCGTTGCTGACTTAGAGGTTAAAAGAGAACTTAAATTAATTACTAATCCATCAAGATATACTTCTAGAGCATCAGAAGAATTTAAGAAAAATATTTTGCCACAATTCGCTAGTTTAGAAAGTCCATTAAGGCAAATTTAAAATTTATCAGAACTGAATTGCTTCTTTATTAATTCCTACTCCTCCATCTTCAGCTTGACCATCACCTTTAATTATGAATTTGTTTTCATTTACATCGGTTTGATAAACACATTTAACTATTGGTTTATCTCTAATAGATCCAATGTAAGCAAAAGTATTCATCCTTTGCTTACATTCTCTAACATCTTCATTACTAATTGCTCCTTGTTTTTGTAAAACTGTCCAATTCTCTCTTCTGATTACACAACCTGGTTGGAGAGCTGGCTGGGTGACAAAACTCGTGGAGGGATTAAGAGTCGTATACATTTCAACATCGATGACAAAGGCGCTCGCCCCCCATTGTCTACAGAATTCAGGATCTGGAACAGCCATATCTAATTGTTGTTGACTAGCTATATTCCCCTGACCGCCATCTGTTGTACTGGTAATCGCACTTCCTATGCCAACTCCTAAAATTAAAACTCCCGCAAGAACAGCAATAGTTCCTGTACTAAAGTTAATCTTTTGTTCAGAAGAAGGGGGCAATCTACTAGATCTTTGTCCATAAGAATCGCCATCTCTTTGGTTTGGAGAGTAATAACTTCTATTCGTGCCTCTCCTTGGCCTTCTATTTGAGGGTGGTCTATTCACAATACTTCATTTGTCTTTGGTAAACCCATTGAATAATTCATTACCCTACAATCTGGGTTATAGCTTATTTGTCCATTTTGAAGCAAGAATTTTATTAGACCTTCGATTTCTGAACCTATTTTCCGGAGTTCATAATCATCTAAATCCTTTCCTGCTCTTTCTTTAATTAATTCATTAAATTTTTGATTTATTTTGTTTAAGGAATCTTCTTCCCAAATAAATTCATTGTCGGGATCTAAATCAAGAGTAAGTTTGTTGGGATGAAACTTTAATTCTTCTTCAACTACTTCAGCAGTAAAAATCCTTACATGTCGAGTTGTTGATTTTAAAAGCATTTTTTCCATAATTTTGCAAAATAATCAACGAAAAAAACTATTATGTTCTAACTTTAATGTAGCTTATTAGTAAGTGTTAATTTATTTCTTGATTTAATAATGCGTGTTGTAATTGCTGGTGCAGGTTTAGCAGGTTTATCTTGCGGTAAATATTTAGTTGATAAAGGTCACATTCCAATTATTCTCGAAGCAAGAGACGTTTTAGGTGGGAAAGTTGCTGCGTGGAAAGATGAGGATGGAGATTGGTATGAAACTGGTTTGCATATATTTTTTGGAGCTTATCCTAATATGTTGCAACTTTTCAAGGAATTAGATATTGAAGATAGACTACAATGGAAAAGTCATTCAATGATCTTTAATCAGCCATCCGAGCCAGGTACTTACAGTAGATTTGACTTCCCCGATATACCAGCCCCAGTAAATGGAGTTTCGGCAATACTTAGTAATAATGATATGCTTTCATGGAATGAAAAGATCCTTTTTGGATTAGGCTTAGTGCCTGCAATGTTGAGAGGCCAAAAGTACTTAGATAAATGTGATAGAAAATCATGGACAGATTGGCTAAGAGAACACAATATTCCAGAAAGAGTTAATGATGAAGTTTTTATAGCCATGAGTAAAGCTCTAAATTTCATTGGTCCAGATGAGATATCTTCTACAGTTTTATTGACAGCACTAAACAGATTTTTACAAGAAAAAAATGGTTCAAAAATGGCATTCCTTGACGGGGCTCCTCCAGAAAGACTTTGCCAACCAATGGTTGACTATATCACTGCGCGTGGTGGGGAAGTTCATATGAACAGCCCATTAAGGCAAATCAACCTTAATGAAGACAGCACTGTTAAAAGTTTTACTATTGCCTCTTTAAATGAAAACGAAAAGAAAGAGCTAACTGCAGATGCTTATGTTAGTGCAATGCCTGTAGATCTCCTTAAACTAATGATTCCAAATCAATGGAAAGGTATTGATGCTTTTTCTAAATTAGAGGGGTTAAATGGTGTCCCAGTTATTAATATCCACTTATGGTTTGACAAAAAATTAACAGATATTGACCATCTACTATTTAGTAGATCACCACTTCTTAGTGTTTATGCAGATATGAGTATTACATGTAAAGAATATGAAGATCCAGATAGATCAATGCTTGAATTAGTTTTTGCACCAGCAAAAGATTGGATAAATAGAAGCGATCAAGATATTGTTGATGCAACTATGGAAGAACTAAAAAAATTATTCCCAACACATTTCATGGGTGACGATAAGACAAAGTTAAGAAAATATAAAGTAGTCAAAACTCCAAGATCTGTCTACAAGGCAGTTCCTGGATGCCAAGAGTTCAGGCCTAGTCAGAAATCTCCCATAAAAAACTTTTTTTTAGCTGGAGATTATACAATGCAAAAATATTTAGCATCTATGGAAGGAGCTGTTTTAAGTGGTAAATTATGCGCGGAATCAATTAATAAGGAGTTTTCCAAAACCCCCCAAAATGTTTCTTGATAACATTTAAAAATTCCTAATTTCAGCTAAAACTTTTTGAAAAATTCAATTTCTCAACTAGATCAAGCATATGAGATATGCCGTAAAGAAACTCAACAATGGGCTAAAACCTTTTACTTGGGGACTCTTCTATTACCACTAGAAAAGAGAAAGGCTATTTGGGCTATTTATGTATGGTGCAGAAGAACTGATGAAATAATGGATAGTTTAGAAGCGTCAACTAAATCTCAAGATGAACTTTCAGATAATTTAGATGCATGGGAAGAAAACACAAAGAATGTATTTAAAGGAAATATAAAGTCTGAGTTGGATGCAGTTCTATTACATACTATTGAAAAATATCCACAAAGTATTCAACCTTATCTAGACATGATAGATGGTCAGAGAATGGATCTTAACAAATTTAGATACAAAAATTTTGATGAATTGAAACTCTATTGTTATAGAGTAGCAGGGACTGTTGGTTTGATGACTCAGAACGTCATGGGAATTGATAGCGCTTATACATCAGCTCCATGGAGTGCCAAGCCTGACCCCTCAGAATCAGCTATAGCTTTAGGCATAGCCAATCAATTGACAAATATATTGAGAGATGTAGGAGAAGATAGACAAAGAGGTAGAATTTATCTACCACAAGAAGATATTGCAAATTTTAATTATTCTGAAGAAGAACTTTTAAAAGGCGAAATAAACAATCAGTGGAAGGCTCTAATGAATTTTCAATTAACAAGGGCTCGGGATTGGTTTAAAAAGTCTGAAGATGGAATCAAGTGGTTATCTTCTGATGCAAGGTGGCCTGTTTGGACATCTTTACGTCTCTACAGAGGGATATTAGATTCTATTGAAAGGTTGGATTATGATGTTTTTAACAATAGGGCTTTTGTAAAAAATTCAGTAAAAGCTTTTGAAATTCCTATATCATTTCTAATTTCTCGAATTAAATAACTAAGCGGGTGTCTTCTGATTAGCCAGCAAATCTTTTAATTTAGACAGTTCTCCAGCCCATCTTGGATCAGGTGCTTCAAGATTGGGAGCATCACTATGAACAATTTTCTTAAAATCTTTCCTCTTTTTATTTTTATTTAAGTTTCCATTATTTCTTTTATTTGAAGAATCTTTCTTTTCTGATAATTCTACTCTTAATTTAGAACCATTAAAATCAAAACCGTTTAATTTTTGAATTAGTAAATTAGCATTCTCTTCATTATTTGTTGTAGCAAAACCAAATCCCCTGCATTCCTTTGTTTCCTTATCTAAAACTGCTTTAAATCTTATTTTATCTGAGACAGATTTTAAAAGATTATCAAATTCTTTTTGATTAAATCCTTGTGGTAAGTTGCCAATGTAAATACGAATGCTCATAAATTTTAAAAATGATTTTTGAAGTCTGGACTTCTAAACAAAACTAAGCTATGTGTATTTAATCACATTTTGGCGCATTTTGTTTAATCCACTGTTTAGCTTTATAAATAGCTTCATCAAAATTATTCAATCTTTTATATGCAAGCTCCTTTGAAAGATGTTGTAAAAGCTCGCCTAAAATAGGCCCATCCTTTATTTCTAAATTTTTTTTTATTTCATCACCATTAATTAAATTTGAGGGATGAAATAATTTATCATCTTTGTCACGCCATCTGTTGAGCCAAACGAAGCGTAAATTCTGCGGTAAATAAAAAATAAAAGATGGAAGAAACATTTCTAATTCTTGATGTAATTTAAACCTATCTAATTCATTTAACTGAGTGATATTTTTTTTCTTCAAAAAAAAGTGCCATTTTCGTAATAATTTAGTTTTTGCAATTTCCACTTTACTAAATTTAAATTTTTCAAGAGATGCTTCATCTAAAATTTGAGCAATAAAAAATATTGGTAAAAATTTCTCTTTTTCATCCTGATTAAGTTCTGCATAATTAATTTTCTCTAAATCCAAAAAAAAAGATTCTTCATATAAATTATCAGTACCAAATATATTTATTTTTTTTATCAACATAATCGCATCAAGAGCATTTACCCCATTTGCTATTTTATGAACTTCATAATTAATCCTCTCTTTGGCAACAAGAAATAATTTCGCTTTATTTTGTTTAATAAAAGTAATTAAATTAAGATCAATTTTAAAATTCAATTCTGAAACAAATCGAAAACATCTTAATATTCGTAAAGGATCATTCACTAAATTCATTTCAGAATGACTTCTAAGTACAGAAAGCTTTAGATCCTTAAGGCCATTTATTGGATCAAACAAACACTTTTTATCAAATAAAAAAGCAATTGAATTAATTGAAAAGTCTCTAGAGCTCAAATCTCCTTCGATAGTAGATGAAACCTGATTAGCAATATCAATATGCACATGATTAAGAATAATTCTTATTACTTCTCTTTTTTTATCTAAAATTATAAATTTTGATCCAATATTATCTGCAATCTTTTTCCCAATTTCAATTGCATTTAAAGGTACAACAATATCAACATCTACCTTTTCAGGTACTCTTCTCAAAATAATATCCCTAATGTAGCCACCAACCAAATATGATCCTTTGGGTAAAAAAGCTAAGATAGAATTCCAATTATGAAATTTTATACTTTTTTCTAATTCATCAATTATTAGTGTATGATCAGTGAGGATTCTTTTTTTCATTATATTTATTAATTATGTGCATTTGCATCAACTGTAAATGGGTTGATAGATGTATCACTTATCATGATGTTGAGAAAAATCATGAAGTTGATCATATTTGTGATGTACCTGATTTTAAAGCGAAAAAACCATTCATTCACGTCAGTATAGTCAAAGATCAAAATGGCAATTACAAAACTGATTGGGATGTTCAATCTTGTGAAAGTTTTGCAAATGAATATGGTAAATGGTCTAAGTGTAATCCAGGGATGGAATTACCTGTTTGAATGTAGTAGATGATTAATAAACTCAATGAAAGAGAAAATTATCCTACATTAGTAATTCATAGCACAGACAATTCTTTTTGCTTTGGATATAGAAAAAATGATAAAATTGAATCTGATGAATTATTTATCAAAAAATTTGATAATGACCTTTGCAACAATTTAATAAATGATTTTAACAAATTCATTTCCAAGGAAGATTTACAAAAAGTAAACAAGATATCAGTCAGCATAGGGCCAGCAAATTTTAATGCTTCAAGACTTGTTGTAGTTTTAGCAAGAACTATCTCACAACAAATAAATTGTCCGCTAGATAGTTTTAGTTCATTTGAAATAATGGCAAAAAGAATTGCATCAAAAAATCATATCTTAAAAAACAAAAAAGCATTCTGGATCTACAAAAAATTAAAACGAAAAGGTTTCATTGCGGGTAAATATGAAATTTTTAATAACGAGCAAACCAATTCGGATCTAATCATTCGAGAAACGGTTTTACCAAAAGTTATTAGAGAAATTGAGAGTAAAGAACTTTTTTTTGAGGCTGTTTATGAAGATAAAAACGATTTAAAAGAACTATTAGATTTAACAAATAAAAATTTATTAAATACAAATTTAAATTCATGGCAAAAAGTTTTGCCTCTTTATCCTATTTCTCCAATTAACTAAATTCTTATCCAATCAAATTATTAATATTTTCTTGAAGGTGCATAGTAAGAGAATTTAGATCATCTCTTGATGAACTTTTTGGTGGTTGAATAGGTTGTCCAACCTTGATAACTATTTTTGAAAATAAAGGAATACAGAATTGAAATCTCATGAGTCTATGTGAATTAACTATTGCAACAGGTAATAATAATTTTTGATTTTTAAAGGCTAATAATGCTGCTCCCTGTTTTGGCTTATTAACTCGCCCATTTTTTTGACGAGTACCATCAATAAAAATTCCAATACAATTGTTATTTGATAATTTTTTACATGCTATTTTAATTGTATTTTTATCAGCAATTCCCCTTTTTACAGGATACGCTCCGCAAGCCTTGATGACAAAGCCAAGAAAAGGTATTCTAAAAAGCTCTGCTTTGGCCATAAAAGATATATTACG
This sequence comes from Prochlorococcus sp. AG-459-E08, assembly GCA_003209425.1. Taxonomy (GTDB): domain Bacteria; phylum Cyanobacteriota; class Cyanobacteriia; order PCC-6307; family Cyanobiaceae; genus Prochlorococcus_A. Next base: position 6,249 of record QCRB01000009.1, on the reverse strand, counting down.
TCCAAGGGCATGGCCTAAGAATGGAGGATCAAGTAAAGATCCATGATTAGAAACCATTATAAAGGAATCATTTTGCGGAATATTTTCTCTACCTATTAAATGACCTTTAAATACAAATTTAAAGATTGGCAAGACTAATAATTTGCTAATTAATTGATAGATTAATTTTTGAAAAACATCATTTCTCATACTAGTTAATAGATTATTTGTTTTAATAGAGTATTTTTTCAGAAGATGAAACTTGAGAAATTTTTACATCCTTCAGATGTCTTTTTGCTAAACCGCCAAGTACATTTGAGGGGCCAATTTCAACGATATGAAGATCGCTATCATTTGCAATTAAATCCATAGTTTCTCGCCACCTAACCCCATTACACATTTGATTCTCTAATCTAATTTTTAGCTCATCTGGATCTCTACAAAATGAAGGTTCAAAATTACTTATAACTGGGAAAGATGGATTTTCAAATTTTATTTGTTTTAAATACTCAGTGAATTTTGCTGAAGGATCATCCATAAATGGCGAATGAAATGCGCCTGAAACATTTAATTTCAGAAATCTTTTACAAGAAATTTCTCTCGATAAAGTATCTAAGGCTTCATTAGATCCTGATAAGACAACTTGGGAGGAGCTATTGTCATTAGCAATCACAATATCATCAATTTTTCTTACTAATGAATCAAGTTGATTCCTATCAAAACCAATTACTGCTGCCATAGATCCTTGCCCAGCATTTACCATTAATTGAGATCTAACTTTTATTAGTGATACACAATCCTCGAATGAAAAAACATCCGCACAATATAATGCCGTTATTTCTCCCAGACTATGCCCAGCAACATAGTTTGGTTTAAAACCATTATCCTTTAAAGCATCTAACAAAATCGATTCAACTAAAAATAGGCAGATTTGTGTATTTCTCGTATCATTCAGATCACTCAAAGGATTCGTTGATTGAGTATTTAACTCACAAATTTCAAATAAATTTCTCTCAAAAATTTCAGAAGCATAGCTAAACCTTTCCTTTGTATTTGTCAAATTTTCAATTTGTTTTGCCATTCCAATTTTTTGCGAACCCTGTCCAGGGAATACCCATGCAATTGTCATAATTTTCCTATTTTTTGTTTTAACCCCATTTAATAAGGGCTGAACCCCAACTTAGCCCAGCACCGAAACCACTTGTAGCAATAATATCATTTTGTTTAATTCTATTCTTTCTAATAGCTTCGTCCATCACTAATGGAATTGTTGCTGCTGAAGTATTACCATATTTTTCTAAATTGCTGAGAATTTTTTCTTTAGGAATTTTCAATTTTTCTCCTACAGAATCCAATATTCTTTGATTAGCTTGATGCAACACAAGCCAATCAACTTGATCAGAACTGTAATTTGTTATTTTAAACAACTTTTTAAGAATTATAGGAACTTCTCGAACTGCAAATTTATAAACTTCTTGACCATTCATCTGGATTGGAGAAAAACCCCCGCTTACGAAATCGATATTATCAATTATTGAATCCTTAATATTTTTTGATGGAAGATTAAGAAAACAACCCCTTTCACCATCAGTTCTCATATCAAAACCTATAAAATTATCAAATTTATTTGTGGCTTCAATTGCTAATGCGCCAGCACCATCTCCAAAAAGAATGCAGCTCCTTCTATCATTCCAATCAACAAAGCTTGATAATTGATCTGCTCCGATCACTAGAGCACGTTTAAAATTACCTCCTTTTAAAAATTGTGAGGCTGTTATTAATGCGAATAAAAAACCACTGCATGCTGCAGTTAAGTCAAAAGCTACAGCATTAGAGGCACCCAATTTAGCTTGAATAGAAGGGGCCGAACCAAATAAATCATGTGGAGTAGAAGTAGCTAAAACGATCAAATCAATGGTCTTAATATCCCAATTAGCCTTTTGAATCGCATTTAGAGCAGCCTTATAACCCATATCAGTGACATTATCTTCTGAGCTAGAAATTCTTCTCTCGGAAATGCCAGTTCTAGATTTTATCCATTCATCACTCGTATCTACTTTTTGACTGATTTTTTGATTAGACAGTATTTGATGAGGCACATAACTTCCACTTCCTTTAAATGAGACTCCAATCTGATTAAACTTTTTTTCTTCCAAAAGAGTTTTTAGTTACTTATATAAGTCAAACATAAATTTGACGCAATATGTTTTAGGAATTTAAAACTTGAAGCTTTTGAAGTTGATTTAAATTTTCCATCACGTTATGGTTTACTGCCGAGTGGGCTAAGCGAAGAGCACTAACTACCGATAAAGACTTACTACTTCCATGGCCGATAACGCAAATACCATTTACTCCAAGCAATAAGGCACCACCATGTTCGGCATGATCTAACCTTTTCTTTATTCTTAGTAGATTACTTCTTAAAAAAGCTGAACCAACTTTTCCTCGCCTTCCTCTTGGAAGCTCAGATTTTAAAATATCTAATAAAACGCCCCCTACAGACTCAAGAAATTTTAATAATATATTACCGGTAAAACCATCACAGACCACTACATCAAAACTACCTGACAATACATCTCGACCTTCACAATTACCCCCAAAGTCAAAACTTTTTTCATTAGATAGTAGTTCAAATGTTTTAAGAGATAAATCATTACCTTTGCATTCTTCTTCTCCAATATTTATAAGGCCAATTCTTGGTTTTTGTACTTGCAATACATCTTTTGCGTAAATATTTCCTAGAAGAGCAAACTGATGCAGATAACTAGGTTTGCAATCAGTATTTGCACCAACATCTAAAACTAATACAGGACGAGTTTGATCTCTTGTCGGAAATAATGCACCTATAGCGGGTCTATCAATCCCTTTCAATCTTCCAATTCTAAATATGGCTGAAGCCATCATTGCTCCTGAATTACCAGCTGAGTAAACAGCTTGCGCTTTATTATTCCTCACTAAATCCATTGCAACATTTATACTTGCCTCTTTCCTTTTTCTGACAGCAGTAGCTTCTTCATTCATTCCTATGGGATCTCCACTATCAATTAATTCAAGACGATTATTTCCAATTTCTCTTTCAAGTAGTTCTACTAAACCAGTTTTTTCTGCTGCACTTTTAACTTTTTCAATTTTGCCAACAAATTTTATATTTATCGGGAATCTGCTAATCGCTTCAAGGCATCCCTCTAGTATTGGTCCAGGAGCATAATCTCCACCCATTCCATCAACTGCAATCCAAATTCTATTAGATTGTGAATCCACTTCCTTATCTAACATATTATCATTATTTTGTAATCTTTTTAATGGGTCAAAAACTAATGGCTGTAATGTATTTTTAGCTATTGAACTAGCATTTGAAACTACATTGCTAGCAGTATTAACAACAGATTCGGCGCTTGAGACTACATTACCTGCAACATTACCTGCAACATTGCTCGCAACATTACTAGCTGTGCTTACAACAGATCCAGCACCGGAAACTACATTTCCCGCCACATTACTAGCCGTTACCGCAGAACTAGCAGCAGTATCTACTATTGAAGTTACCGCTGAATTTCTTTTATACCAAATCACTAATCTTCTGATAGCTTTGGGCTTATTAATTTTTTGTACATTTTCTTTGCCCATTTATTTACCGTCAAAAGGTGCAATATCAACAATCCTTTGAAAAAGATATCCTGTACCCCTCGCTGTTAATATTAGTTCAGGATTTGCCGGATCAGCCTCGAGTTTTGATCTTAATCTTGATATATGAACATCGACTACTCTTGTATCTACATGTCTCTCAGGTGTATAACCCCAAACCTCTTTTAAAATCTCTCCTCTACTAAATGGCTCTCCTGACCTACTGACCAAAAGCTCTAACAAACTAAACTCCATACCAGTTAATCTAATTCTCTCATCGCTTTTAAAAACCTGTCTTCGATTTGTATCAATTTTTATATCAGTAACCAAAATTAATCCTGAATTTGGCATTCCAGGAATTTGCTCTTTGTCAATTCTTCTTAGAACGCATCTAATTCTAGCCTCCAATTCCTTAGGACTAAATGGTTTCACAACATAATCATCAGCCCCTAATTCTAGACCTGTTATCCTGTCTGCAACATCACCTAATGCAGTTAACATAACAATTGGGACATCAGAATCTTTCCTTAATTCTTGACAAACGCCATAGCCATCCAACTTTGGCATCATAACGTCAAGAACAACTAAATCAGGCTCATAATCTTTGAATAACTTTAGTGCTTCTTTACCATCACTTGCAGTTACTACTTTGTAGCCAATCATGGAGAGGCGCGTCTCCAGAATTCTTCTAATACTTGCCTCGTCATCTGCGACAAGAATTGTTTCTTTAGTTTGACTAGATAGAGCCATTTGTTTCTATTAGCTAATCAGTAAGAGAATTAATTATTATCCTAATCTAACTTGTGGAGGGGCAATATCCCAAACATTCCAGTTCTATTACTTCATTCAAAAACTAAATGTCTAGCAAATTGTCGACTTTTATTTGTCAAAAATGCGGAACTGAAACTTCTCAATACTTCGGGAAATGCCTTAATTGCAACTCATGGAATTCCATTGTGGAAGAAATTAAAAGCAAGAGCTCTAAATATCAAGATATTAAAAATAATAAGAAATCCATACCATTTAATGAAATTTCATCAAAAAAAATATTAAGATTTACAAGTGGTTTTAGGGAATTTGATAGAGTTCTTGGAGGTGGAATAGTACCTGGATCTGTTGTTTTACTTGGAGGAGAACCAGGCATAGGTAAAAGCACAATAGTTCTACAATCAGCAGGAAAAATATCTCTTAATGAAAAAGTTTTATACATTACTGCAGAAGAATCTTTAGAACAAGTAAAAATTAGATGGGAAAGATTAAATCAAAAAAGTATTGATTTAAAAGTTTTTGCAGAAACCAACTTATCCCTGATTATTGAAGAGATCAAACGTGTAAAACCAAGTTTTGCAATTATTGATAGTATTCAAGCCATCCATAATCATGAGATGGAAAGCTCGCCAGGATCAGTTTCTCAAGTTAGAGCATGTTCATCTGAATTGCAAAATCTAGCCAAAGATAATAATATTGCACTTTTAATAATTGGTCATGTCACTAAAGATGGTGCTTTAGCTGGTCCTAAAACCCTAGAGCATTTAGTTGATACAGTAATAAACTTTGAAGGAGACAATATTTCCTCTCATAGATTATTAAGAAGTATAAAAAATCGATTTGGATCGACCTTTGAAATTGGAATTTTTGAAATGTTTGAAGAAGGCTTACGAGAGATAAAAAATCCAAGTTCATTTTTTACAAATAAAGAAAATATTTCAGGTGTAACAACTACGATTACAAATGAAGGAACTCGACCATTAGCAGTTGATATACAAGCATTGGTAAATAAAACTTTCTACAGTAACCCAAGACGAACTACAACTGGAATTAGCATAAATAGATTACATCAAATTCTAGCTGTTATTGAAAAACACGTAGGTATAAAATTATCTGAATTTGATTGTTATGTGGCTACTGGTGGGGGTTTTGAGATTAATGATCCTTCATCTGACTTAGGTGTAGCGATATCAATTTTATCAAGTTTGAAAAATATTCCTCCTTTGGCGAATAGCTCATTTATTGGGGAATTGGGTTTAAGTGGTCAGGTTAGAAAATCGAATAACCTTCGAATAAAAATAGAAGAAGCTGTAAGACTAGGTACCAAAAATATCGTAGTGCCAAAATTAGAGGAGGAACTAAATAATAATTTTAGAAATATGATTAATATAAAAGAAATTTCCAATATTAAAGAAGCAGTTGATTATTCTTTATCAGATTAAAAGATATTAGAGATACATATCGATTGAACTTCTCCCTGAGTTTTTTAACCAATTCTCAATATCCAGATACCCGCCTGGATATAATCTCACTGCTTTAGACCAAACTTCAGCAGCTTTATCAAACCAAATATCTCTTTGATCTAAGTCGCCATTTTGCTCAGCGTATCTTCCCCTTTTTTCATAAATTAAACCTATATTTTTAAGACATGATGGCTGTTTGGGGTTTTCTACTAATGCTTTTTCATAAGTTTCAATAGACAAATCCTCTTCACCGTTACTCATATATATTATTGCCATATTTTTTAAAGTTTCACCCCTATCAATTTTATTTTCTTCTAACAATAAACTCTCTTTGTAATACTCTAATGCTTCAGAATAATCCCCATTATTTTGTGCAGCTAGGCCATCTCTATAGTAGATGTATGCCTTTTTTTCT
>QCRB01000008.1 GCA_003209425.1 Prochlorococcus sp. AG-459-E08 | reverse complement strand
ATCCTGAAACTTCTTTTTATCCAGATTTATTAATAATTCAAGATTCAGATACTGTACGTGATATGTATAAATTAGAATTAAATGAAATGACAATCAGAAAATAAAATATAATATTGAAATATGTATTATTTTTTCAATAAATAAGCATAAATAGAGAATTTATTTATGGGAAATTATTTAAAAATAAAAAAAAGAAAAATAATTCTGACTTTTTTGTTGATTTTAAATCAACTGATATCTAGTTCCTATGCAATGAATAATAGAAGATTAGTAATAAGAGAATCAGAAGAAACAAAGTTTCCATCAAAATATTGGAAAGAATTCAAACTATTAATATCAAGTAAAAAGCAAAATGAAACATATCTTCTTGATCAAGAAGTAGAACAGCTAGAGAGATTTGTTGAAGAAACTTTTGATTCAAAAAATATTGAAGACTTGAAGAATTTAAATGAATCTAATATCAAAATTGATACGCAATTTAATGATATTGGTGTTGAGTTGATAAATAGCGATATTGAAAAAAAGAAAACAAATAAAGAAGATAAAATAATAAGTGGCAAAAATCAAAATACAAAAACTACATCTAAAAATAAAAATTTAGATCAAAAGAAAACAAATAAATTACCGTTGCCATCAAGAAGCGAAATTTCTTCTAGCGAATTTAACGTCCTCCCAAGAGGATATGTAAAATTAATTGGACCTGATGTATCTTTAAATCTAAAAGAAGCAGACGCTTTTGAGGCTTTAAAATTAGTTGGAAAATTAGGAAATTATGGCATAGTAATTATCGAAGAAAATAATCCAAAAACTTCCACATCAGAAAAATCAACAATCACGGCTATTTTTGATAACGCAGATATATCTGATGTCTTTAACAGTATTTTGCTCTCGGCTAATTTACAGGCAGTGGTAGAGAAAAATATTATTTTTATTGGTAATAAAATTTTAAACAAAAGCATAAAACCAAAAGTTTCTAAGACTTTTAGATTAAATCAAGTTAATGCATCTTCAGTTGCTGATTACCTTTCAACATTAGGAGCACAAATATCAAAAGTAATGTTAATAAGCGGTTCTATGGATGGACAAGAAGTTGGAGATAGCTTTATAAATAAAAAGGAATTTAAGGATGAAGATATTAATTCGTATGGAATTGAGAAGGGCCCTTTATACGGAATAGTTGGTACAGCTGATTTGAGATTACAAACTCTTACATTAATAGGTTCCAAAGATCAAATCCAAACTGCTGAAAAATATATATCCTCACTTGATTTAAGGCATAGACAAGTTGCATTAACTATTAAAATTATTGATGTAACTTTAAGTAAAACTGATTTAAAAAATAATGTTTTTGAATTTAGATCTGGCCCTACAAGATTTATAAATAACAGTGGTCTAGGATTAAGTACGGGTAATTTTGATCCTGGTAATCCTCCTTCAACTGCAAATGTTCCAAATATAATAACCGGTGGTTTAGCATCTAATAATTTTATGAATTGGTTAGAAGCAAAAATTACTAATGAAAATGCTAAGATTCTCGCCTCTCCTACTTTAATTCTTGGCGAAAATCCTAATATCCTTCCTTCTGGGTCTGCTTCAGTAGATGACTCATTAAATTCAGCCTCAATTGGTCGACCTTTTAAAAATGAAGGATTTATAAAAGTTGGTGAAACAGTTGTTACAGGATTTACTCAAACTTCTGGAGAAGGGGGGGTTGTTACATGTACCGCTCAAGATGGAACAGCTGGGATAACTTTTGGAGCAAAAGTAGATAAAATTGATGATAATGGATATGTTAATTTTGCTTTAAGTCCAGCAATTTCCTCTGTTACGAAATCAGTTGAAATTTCTGGATGTGGTATACAAAATACACTAAGTGTAAGAAAGTTGGATACTGGTTCCATTAGAGTAAAAAATGGTGAGACATTAATACTTACTGGGGTTTTACAGGATTCAGATACAGTAACTACATCTAAAGTTCCGATTTTTGGAGATATGCCTATTCTTGGTAGTCTTTTTAGAAACAATTCAACTCAAAAAAGAAAGAGTGAATTAATTATTCTTGTAACACCAAGAATTCTTGTAGATCAATGAATAAATATACAATTTTTTGTTTTTAAATGGATAAAGGAAATTTTAAACAAATTGATTTATTACGAAAGAGAAGAACTTCTGACCTTTTAATCGACCCATATTTTATTGATAATAATATATATTTTAAAAAGGGAATATATGCTGGTTTAATTTTAATAGTAATTACTTTATTACTTGGATTTCCCTTTATTTTTAGAACTAATTTTTTAGAAAGTAAAAAAGAAAAAATAAAAATATTTAGCGATGAGTATGATTTATTGCAAAAGAAATTAAATAAGGAATCTAAAGAACTTAAGAGTATTTCAGACTTTAATAGAAATTTAAAAAATTCAATTATGAATCTTAGTTCAAGTTCAGCCTTACTCCAAGAAATAGCATTAATTATTCCAAAAGATATTCAACTTTTAGAGGCCATTGCGAAAGGTAATATTCTTACTTTTACTGCGAAATTAAAAAATAAGTCATATTTAGAAACTCTAAATTCTTTTTTAATAAACTTAGATAACTCTGAACTAGTTAAATTTGAAGATATTGATCTTAAGGAAATTAAAGTATCGAATAAAGATATAAAAAACAAAAGTTATAAAGTAACTATAAAGACTAAATTAGGCACTAATTATGCCAAGATTAATGAAAATTATTTAATTAAACTTGGTTCTTATGGACTATTTAATAGATTAAATGTCTTAAAAAATTTAAATGATAATTTGAACTAATTTTTAGAAATGGTTAATTCAATCAATAAAAGAAAAGACTTTATTACTCCAGAAAAAGCTGCTTCATTTATACCAATTTTTATCTCTTCTGGTATCTCAATATTATTAACTATATTTTTTGTTTTACCTCAATATATTAAATCTAATAAAGTAAATTTGGAATTAAATGAATTAATCAAAAAAAAGAATGATTTGGATAATTTGAAATCACAGTATAAAAAAACTAATCAAAAGTTTGAAAAACTAATTAAAGAAAAAGAGAAGATTATAGAATTGATAAGTGGTACTTCAAGTTTAGATACTTTATTAGCAAAATTTGGTGAAATTGGTAAAAAAAATAAAATTGAATTCTTATCAATAGTTCCCAAGAAAATAGTAGGTTTTATTCCTATCGACTCTTCAACAAATCCTAATAGCAATAACCAGAATGCGAATATAATAATCGACCCTTTACTTGTAGAGGGGACTCAAAAATACATAATAGATTTTACTTTTAAAGCGGATTTTTTAAATTTGTTATCTTTTTTGAGAGAACTTGAATTTCAAGAAAATATAATAATATTTGAGGATATTAATTTAAAATTAAAACAAGGAAATACTAAAAGTGATAAATTTACGGAAATGCTGGACATTAAGCTTAGTATGAAAATATATGGAAAAATTTAATTATCCTGATTTATAATTTTCTATATGGTTGCTTTATATGTAGGTTTAGGAATTGCGATGATGACAGGAATCTCTGCAATGATGCAAATAGGAATGAATATGAATAAAATTGTCATTGATAGTTCTATTAGTAATAATTATTCAGTAGAGTTGGCAAAAAAAGATAGAGATATAATGGAATTTTTAAATAGTTATTATGGAACTGATTCAGATGTTTGCTCTTCTTTAAGGCAGCACTTAGATGGTTCTTCTTACCAACCTGGTCCAAAGTTTGATGACAAAGGTATAACAGAAACACCTTCTCGAGAAGAACCCTTTTTTGGAAGTTGTGCTTTAGTTAATTCAAGTATTAACCATAGAGTTTTAATAAAAAAAAATGAAGAACAAAATACTTTCTCTTTGTTTACATGTTTTTTAGAAATTGGGAAATATGACCCTCCAATTTGTAAATTTGAACAAAATATATCAGAGGAAAATTAATAGATGCTTTCATCCTTAATTGGTGCTGTCATAATGTCTTCTGTTACGGTTGCAATGCTTATAGCAGTGAATGTTGTTAATAAAGGAACAGCAAATTTTGGGAAGTTTCCTCTTAATGATGAAGAAATTAATTTATTGAAAAATGCAGGTTGGAAAGAAAAATTAGATATTCAAAGTATTAATGATGATATAAGTGCACTAGATTTCGATGAAAAATAATATGGATCTAAAAAAAATAAAAAATAATGGGATGACTTTACCTGAGTTAGTATTAGCAACATTAATGTTAACTGCTTTTACTTCAATAACTGTAATGGTTTCGCAATTTACTTCAGGTTTTTTTCAACCCCTAAATGTAGAAGATAAGGATTTGAAATATGATTGGCTTAATGATAATTCTAAAATCAATAAGGCATTTGATTCAATTATTGAATATTTATCCCAGCCAGGAATTGAAATGAATACTGTACTTGATTTAGCTAATGATCCCGAGAAACAATGTGTTACATTACCAAAGACGGAATGGGGAATTCCAACACTTGGTTCTGATGCGATACCTAGATCATATAAGATATGTATAAAGCCATCTAGTTTAACTGAAAGTAATTATCTGGATCTTATAAAAAATGATGGTAAAGGTAAACCTGGAATTTACATTCTTTACTCCAAACCGGTAAGTGGAGTAACTGTTAACGCGATTCCAATTAGGAGGATCTTCTGCAGACCAAAACCATTTTGTAAACCATGAACTCATCTCAAACTCCTAAGAAAAAGATAAGCGAATATACAATTGAAGATCTTAAAGAATTTTTTTCTGAGATTTTTAAGAAAATAAGTAGCAAAATTATCCTATTAGAGTTCGGAAATGATTTCCTAAATATTGCTTTAGCTAAGTCTCAAAATAAAAAATTATATATAAAAAAAGTTTTAAGGGTATCTCTACCTGAAGAGGCATTAGATAAGTCCATTCCTTCCGATCCTAGAAACTTTGGCAATTTTCTAAAGCAAATTTTTGATGAAAATAAAATTAATACAAATAGGATTGCATTATCTTTACCTTCTGATGCTTGTTATACAAGATTAATTGATATCCCAAGTGATATTGAAGAAGATAATTCTGTAAGTTTCATTGAAAACACAAATTCTGATTTTCAAATACCTATATCTCTGGAAAATTCAGATTTTGAGATTAAATTAACATATTTACCTAAAAAGGAAATAAAAAATAAAATCTATAATAATTATTTTTTGACATCTTTACCAAAAAAAAATGTAGATAATATTCTTGATTCATTTAAAAATGCAGATCTTGAAATCTGTTCTTTACAAATGAGTCATATGTGCATTGCTAATTTACTTAAAACAGAAATAGAACAATTAAAAGAAAATGAGCTAATAATTTCTGTTGATTTATTAGATGAATTCTCTCAGTTCGTGGTTTTTGATAAATCTGGCCCACTATTAATTAATAGATTAGCTTCTATAAGAAATTATCCATCAATAGCAGAGATGAAAGAAATAAATAACTCAAGTTCTCATAATAATAAAAATGAAACTAATAAGAAAAACAAAAACAATTATCATCCTTTATCAAAGCTTGATTTAAAAGTTTTAATAAAAGAGATAAATGAATCATTTAGTAATTTTTTAATACAAAATAATATAAATAAAAAAGGTAAGATTTATTTATCTGGAAGGAATAGCCAACATAAAAATCTTGTCGAAATAATTGGCAAAAGTTTAAAAATGGATGTTGCAGTAATTTCCCCAATTAATAATTATCTCCTTAAAGAATTTACATATAACCCAGATGAAATTAATTATTTTTCAATGTCAAGACTTATTGGGCTAGGACTATCATTAATTAAAGATAATGAACTCGATGATGAATCTTTAAATAGGGAATTTCTTTATAAAAAATTTTCCTATAGGGAAAATATTCAAGAAAATAGTAATAAGTCAGATTCCAACAATAATTTAAATCAAGATAAAATAAAAACAAAAGAAAAGTCAGAAACCAAATCTAAAAATGATGCTAAGAAAAAAGAATTACCTCCACTGCCTAATTTAAAGATCAAAGAAAAGTCAGAAACCAAATCTAAAAATGATGTTAAGAAAAAAGAATTACCTCCACTGCCTAATTTAAAGATCAATGAAAAGTCAGAAACCAAATCTAAAAATGATGTTAAGAAAAAAGAATTACCTCCACTGCCTAATTTAAAGATCAATGAAAAGTCAGAAACCAAATCTAAAAATGATGTTAAGAAAAAAGAATTACCTCCACTGCCTAATAAAAAAATAAAAGATAATAAAAATACAAAAAGTGAATTTGAAAAAAATGAAAATAAAACCGATAAGACAAAAGATGATAATCCTATTTCTAAAAATAGATCTTTTAAAATGGATAAATCATTTTTAAAAAATGATTAGCCCCCCATTTCTGTTATTAGACTAAACATTGGTAAATAAAGTGATATTACGATAGTTCCTACAATTCCAGCCACTACAAATATCACTGCAGGTTCCATCGCTTTAGTTAAAACAGTAACTGCCTCCTCAACTTCTCTTTTATAGAAATTTGCTAGATTTTCTAACATGAAAGATAAAGCCCCAGTTTCTTCGCCAATTTTAATCATAGAGACAAGTAATCTTGGCATTACTTTTGCGGTTTCTAATGAAGCGCTTAGTTCTTGACCTTGTGTTACTAGAGATATTGAGTTTCTTAAAGCTATCTTAATTATTTCATTGCTAGAGGCGTTTATACATCTCTCAATAGCTTCAATTATAGAAATCCCTGAATTAATTAAAGTACTCATTGTATCTGACATTGAGGCAAGTTCAGATTTTAAAATTAGATCTCCAAAAAGAGGTATTTTCAAAATTAAACTATCTATAATTTTTCTTCCTGATTTGTTGGCATAACTAATTTTAAAAGAATAAAAAGCAATAAATAATAAAATTGGAGCACTTATCAAAAAACCTGGAGAGGTTACAATCTTCGACAATGTCAACATAAATGCAGTTAAGCCAGGTAGTTCAGCTCCCATACCTTGAAACATTTCGTCAAAAGTAGGAACTATAAAAATTAAAAGGGCAAGACTTATAGTTACTGCTAGTACCAATATTGCCACTGGATAAATTAATGCTCCAGTTATCTGTCCTTTAATCTTGCTTTGGGCTTCAATTAAAGAAGCTAACCTCTCTAAAACTTTAGCCAATATTCCACCTGCTTCACCGGCCTCAATAAGTCCTATCATAATTGGGCTGAATATTCTAGAGTAATTTCCTAAGCTTGATGATAATTCTTCTCCACTTGCAAGCCTCTTTGATACATCAAGAATGTTAGCTCCGAATTCTTTATTGGTCATATTTGCAGCTAATAATTCTAATGCCTGAGAAAGCGGAACTCCACTTTTTAGCATTACAGACATTTGCCTAAAAAAGACAAGCAGATCATTTTGAGGAACTTTTAATTTTGAATTAGGTTCATAATCTAAATGAGATATTTCTCCAAATGCCACGCCAAATATAATCAGCGGTGGCTTTTTTTTTTCCTTTCTTTTAACTAAATTAGAGCTTCCATATTCCGCCATTTTAGAATTTTATTGCTTTAGTATTTGAAGCCTTGCCTAACGCCTCTTCTTGAGAGATTAAACCCTCTGAATACAAATTATTTAGACATTGTTCTAACGTATTCATACCGTATTGGCTTCCTGTTTGTAACTGTGAATAAATTTCACTTACTTTTTTTTCTCTAATCAAATTACCAATAGCAGGGGTATTAACCATTAGTTCGTAAGCTAATGATCTTTTCCCTTTTGTATTTTTACATAATGTTTGAGACATAATTCCAGCTAAAGATGTTGATACTTGCAATCTTGCTTGCTCCTGCTGATCAGCAGGGAAAACATCCACAATTCTTTCAACAGTTTTAGCAGCTGATGAAGTATGTAAAGTTCCTAATACAAGATGTCCAGTTTCTGCGGCGGTTATAGCTAATTGGATAGTTTCTAGATCTCTCATTTCGCCGATATAAATCACATCAGGATCTTCCCTAAGAGCTGCTCTTAAAGCAACAGAAAATGAATTTGTATCTCTTTTTACTTCTCTTTGATGAATAATTGAATTCTCAGTGTGTTTAAAAATAAATTCAATTGGATCTTCAATAGTTAAAATGTGTCTTTGCTGAGTCTCAAGCATGCAATTAATAAATGCAGCTAAAGTTGTTGACTTGCCTGATCCAGTGGGACCAGTGCATAAAACCAAACCTCTATGAAGTTTTGATAATTTTATAAAGGCATTTGGCAATCCTAAATCTTGCCATTTAGGAAGATCATTTGGGAGAAGTCTAAGAGTTAGGCATCTTTTTTCATTTGCAATATATGCGTTAATTCTTAATCTAGATAATCCCTCTAAACCTATGGAGCTATCTAAATCTCCCGTTTTGTTATATTCATTAAGTTTTTCTTCTCCAAGTAATTCTAATAATAATTGGTCCATATCTTCTGATTCTAATTTCTGAGGACTTACTTTTATATCAGAATTAACTCTAACAGCGATAGGTGATTCCTCTTCAAGATGAATATCAGATGAACCTGCCTCCATTGCGAAGCCAACTATTTCTCTAGCAATAGACATTTTTAAAACTTAATCCGATTTGCATACTCTAATAACTTCAGAAAGAGTAGTTAGATGCTCCTTTACTAACTCTACACCGTATTGAGTAAGTGTGAGCATGGAGTTTTCGTTAACCGCTAAATTCTCAATTTCTTTATCAGTTAAACCTTTGGAAATAGCATTTTGTATCTTTCCATCAACGATAAGAAGTTCATAAGCTCCAACTCTTTGTTTATATCCTGTGCCTTGGCATTTTACACAAAGAGTATTTTCTTTTTTTCTTTTATCTTTTTCTTCAGCGGATAATGCATTTGCATACATTATTTCAGTATTTTTTTTGATATTAAACCTTATTGCTTCACTATCAGAAATTGGTCTTTTAATTGAACATCCAGTACAAACTTTTCTAAGTAATCTTTGTGCTAATACTCCTCTTACACTTGCATTTATTTTATATTTTGGAACTTCCATATCAAGTAATCTGGTTAATGAACTTGTGGATGAATTAGCATGAAGAGTGGTAAAAACTAAATGACCAGTTTCTGCAGCATCCATAGAGGATTCAGCTGTTTCAGGATCTCTTGTTTCACCAATAAGTATTACATCAGGATCTTGTCTAAGAAAAGTTCTCAAAATAGCAGCAAATGTCTGTCCTTTTGCTCTATTAATTTGTACTTGTGTTATGTCTCCACCCATTTCATATTCAACAGGATCTTCAGCAGTAATTATATTAGTTTCTCCATTATCTTTTTCTCTCAAAGCCGCTGCAAGAGTAGTTGATTTTCCAGAACCTGTTGGGCCAGAGACAATCACTATTCCATTTGTGGAATTCATTACTTTTCTGAAATTATTTCTAACAGTATCAATATTGATTAGGGTTTCTAAATTTAATGTCGCAGCGTCACTTTTTAAAATTCTAAGAACCATTTTTTCGCCATGTTTGCTTGGTACTGTTGAACATCTAAACTCCAGTCTATTACTCTGAAACTTTCTAAGTATTTTCCCATCTTGACTTGCTCTTTTTTCCGCTACATCCATCTCATTAGTCATTGTTTTTAAACATGAAACCAATTGAATACCAGCTCTTTTTGGGAGTTTCATAAATTTTTGCATCACTCCATCTTTTCTTACTCTTATTTTGTATTCATCATCTTTTGGTTCTATATGAATATCAGAAAAATCACTCTTTACAGAATGAATTAATATTTTACCTGCTGCGTTTTGTATTTTGCTTTGCATCATTTCATCTTCTAAATCCTCTTCTTCTATTGATAGTTCGATTTGATCCTCATCAAATTCCAACTCTGCTGAAAAACTATCATCAGAATTATCAGATGTTTCTTTAATAGCCTTTAAAACAGCATCTTCATCAAATTGCGATATTTCTATAGATTCTCCACTGATAAATCTTTCTTCAGATGCTAAATCTAGAATTTCTTGTATTTCTTCTTGAGATCTTTCTACAAATTCGCATTTAAAGCCAGATTGATTAATCCTTTCTTTAACTGGTGAAGCAATAGTTCCTAGGTATGAGTAGTTAGCAATAGCAATTTTGATTACCCTTTGACTCATAGGCAAAGAAGTTTCCACGTATAAAGGGACTACTAAATTATCTCTGCACCATTGAAGAGAGAAATACTTATCTACTAACTTTCTTACACTATTAGCTGTATATTTATTATTGGTCATCTAACTACACTCACAGTGTGGGCTGTAAAGACTCTTTCCCGATATATATCCACGGCACCATTTTGGATTGGGCGTAAAATCTTCACAATGATCAGGAACTGGATCAGGCTCAGGTTCTGGCGGGGTTGCACCACAAGTTGTTGTTTTATATGCCTCAAGTGTTTCATATTCTCTCCCATTACACAACCAAACTACCTTTCCACAGGGAGGTGGTCCTTCAGGATTATATGTATATTCTCCATTAGTGCCGCTTTTTAGGGCGTTTGTCCTGTTTGTAATACATGCTTGTTCTTTTACAAGATTGTCATGGGCAGTCCAAGCTGTTTGGTTTGTAAATATATTCCCTGCATGAAACCAATAATTTACTCCTCCACATTCTGGATTTAATGTTTCAGGATTACCGTTCGGGCTAATAGTATTTTTCCTCGATTCTTTCCATTCAGAACATGCTCTACCATATTTATTTTTAAGCGCTTGTTCCACAGCCTCAGCAGAATTTACTGGTATTCCCTCAAAAGCAAATACTTCTCTAGTGCAAGATTTTTTTTCAGAATCCCAGCTTGTGAATCCTCCACTACTGCCGGCCCTAAGCCATTTACTATAGTTTGAGAGACATAGTGCTTTCTTTTTTGCGATGGCTGCTTTTCGTGCAAATTCTGCCTTTTTTTCTTCAGACAAACCGCATCCGTCCCCAGCCCAGCCTTTGCATGAATTAAAGAATCTTGTGGAACCAGTGTAGCTTGATGGTTCAGCTGTTTTTCTTATAGTTACCAATTCTGTTTCATCATCTACTTCTAGATTGAAACCAAATGGGAAAAGTTTATCTTCTTTTTCGTTCAATGGTTTAATTGATAATTCGGTACATTTATTTTTTTCACCATTAATTTCGTACCCTAAAGATGCAAGCTCCAACTCATTTAGTTGACTTGGTTTTCCGTCTTTATTAAATTTATCTTTTTCTGTTTCCTTAACTTGTCTATATTGACTTAAACAATCTGCTGCGTATCCATTAATTACTGCTTTGGCTTGTTCAATTTTATTTAACTTAACTGCGCTCATATAAGAAGGAATAGCAAAACTACTTAATGCTGCTAATCCTGAAATTACTATTACAAGCTCTATTAAAGTAAAGCCATTATTGTGGTTATTTTTTATCTTTTTAACGTTGGATATTATCATTAATATATCCAAATATAGCTAGTCTCTAATTATATAATTATTCTTTGATTTAGACAACTTAATGATTATTTAGTCAAATTAACATTTTGCATTTTGAAAATAAAATTTTTATTTTTGTAAGTAATAATTAATTGCATCTTTTGGGGATCGATATTTATCACTTTTGCACCTTTAGGTAATAAATTAGTATTTAATCCTCCAATAGAATTTTCTGAAATTGTACCTTCTTTATCTAGATAGCTAACCAAAGCAAATTTACTAATTTTAGTTTCTACTATACCGGTTAATTCAAAATTATAGTTTAATTCGTTTAATTCAATGTCACTTTGTGAGAAAGGATTTTTTTTTCCATATTTAATTTTTGATTGTATTTTGTCTCTGGACTCATATGGAACAAGTTGTTTAATATATGATTTATTATCTGCATTATTTTTAGATTTTTTTTCAATATTTTTTACGTTTACCTTTTGAGATTTTTTCAGGGTTGAAAAATCAATATCAAAATCATTATTTTTTTTTGAACAACTAATTAATAATGATGATATAAAAAAAGTAACAATAATATTTGCAGTAATATGATTTTTCATAAAAAAAAATCTCAAGATTGAATTCTTGAGATTATGTAATTTAAAATTTAATTACCAAGTTCCTGCACCCGAAGTTCCAGAAGTGGGGGTACATCCTTTAAATTGTCCTCGAGTACATGTTTTTTCAACAACTCCTGATGCATTTACAAATATCGTGAAGTCAGAATCTTGTGCAGCATTAGTTGCAGTTGCAGTTGCAGCAAAGCAAGTGTCACCTCCAAGTGGAACAGCTGCCCCAGCTCTTGTTCCCAAAGTGAATCCTCTAAATGCATTTACGCTTTGAAAGGTATTAGCATCTGCAAATTCTGTAGCCGAAGCTCTAGGATCTTCTGCCTGAATAACAAAGCACTCCTTAATGCCATTTACTAATCCATTCTGTACTGCTGAAGCTCTTGCATTTGCTTGAACGTTAGTAAAGGAGGGAATTGCAACAGCTGAAAGAATAGCTAGAACAGCTATAACCACGACTAACTCAATTAAAGAGAATCCTTCTTCTCCTGGCTTAGTAATTAATACTTTTTGAACTCTTTTACTTTTTAAATAACTTTCTAGAATAGTCATAGACTTAAAATTAATTAAAATAATTGTTTTTATATAGTTAAAAAAATTATATACATTATGCTTAAAAAGTACAACTTTTGAAAAATGTTAATAACATTTAATTACTTTCAAGCATTCTTAATTGGATGTTGTATAGGAAGTTTTTTAAATGTCATTGTTTATCGTTTGCCTAATAATTTTTCAATTGTTAAACCAAGAAGTTTTTGCCCAAAGTGTAAAACTAATTTAAGTTGGCGAGAAAATATTCCTATTATAAGTTGGTTAATACAGAGAGGAAAGTGTATACATTGTGGTACATCTATCTCTATAAATTATCCTTTAATAGAATTAGTAACTGCTATACTTTTCGTTCTTTTTGTAAATAGTTCTCCATCTTTATATAGCTCCTCTTCTAATTTGTTATTTAATGTATTTTTTAGTTGGTTTTTCTTATCTCTTTTAATTTGTATATCATTTATTGATATTGATTGCTATTGGATCCCTCAGGGTTTAATTAACTTTGGATTCCTATTAGGCTTTTTGGGCTTAATTTTTATTGGGTTACTTAACAATAAAATTATTGATTTCTCTTTATTGGCTAAAGGTCTGAGTTCATCTGCAATATCTTTTTTTATTTTTGAAATTTTTAGACGTGTTGCCAAATACATATTTAAAAAAGATGCCATAGGTAAAGGTGATTCAAAATTGGTAGCAATGCTTGCTCTTTGGCTTGGTCCAATCGGGACATTTTTTGCGATAGGTTTCTCTTATGTATTTGCCGCTATATATTGTTTTGCAGGTTTATCTATGAATTTCTTAAGGTTTAGACAAGTAATACCATTTGCACCATTTATCTCTTTAGGAGGGTTAACTGTATGGTTTCTTGGAAATGAATTTATTATGTTGAGAATTTTGCGTATTTAATTTATAGATAACCTTTATATAGAGTTTTGGAAATCAAATTTAAATTTTGTTTCTCAGCTAAAATTCACACTTTCTTGGAATACTCCAAACAAATTATTTCCTAATATGGCAGCAATAATCAAAACGAATGCAACTATTGCAAAAAGAACACTTACATCTTTTATGTCATAAGGAGCCTTGAATAATGGTTTCTGGTCTGCCATAAGTTATCGAATACATAAATGCAATTACATCATATTATTTTAATGCTTGTGAGAAGAATTAAATGATTTTTAGTCTAAGAATAGACAATAAAAAAGCCACTTTTAAGTGGCTTTTTTATTTATTGGATTTGCGAACTAGCTTGTATAAGCTTTGCCTCTGTAAGTTAGCTCGTTATGTTGCTTCTTAGCAGCTTCTTTGTTCTGGACGTACTTTTGTCCTCTGTAAATTAGAGTCATTTTTAAGCTCCGGTTTCGCTTAAGTCCCCGTTCCATGGCTTAAGTCGATTTGCGGCTTGCTAAACGCAAGTTGAACGTTTTGGTAGCGGTTGCTACAAATTAATAGTAACATTCAAGAAAATTATTTGTCTAGGGCTTCGATAAATAAACTTAATATTTTAATAATGTAATTAAACTCTCCCAAAAATATTTAAATTTATCCTTTGTAATTTCTTGCAGGTTACATTTTGTTCGTTTTTGAGAAGGATTTTTTATTTAACGAACTTTTAAATGTAAAATTCTTAGGATTATAAAATTTGTTTTATGTTTTCTAGAAGCAAAAAACCTACGGTAAAAAAATCTGCAATAGTTGAAGAGACTCCATTATTTGCTCAATTACTTCCATTCGCAAACAGAATGAATGATAAGGTTCAGTTGGTGAATGCTTTGGCTTTTACTTTTATTATGGGATTTTCAATTTTTGGAATTGCACTATGGAAACTCTCAGCGCTGACCTAATTATTTAATTTTGCAAAGCATCAATTTGTGATTCTTTGTTTTTAATTATTGTTATTAGCCATTTGGAGGCAAGTCCTCTTGATATGGATCTATTTTTTAGAAATCTACATATGTATATGTGTAGATTTTTTTCGTTTTTCGAGTTAAATTTTTCTTCAAAGTCTAATATATCTTCCTCTGATGTTCTTTTTCTTAGCTCATCCACTAATGCATGACTAGAGGAATCATTGAATAAGTTCCCAATATTTAAGCTTAATGTCATAGATAATTTATTTCCCTATTAAAGAGGTAGCCATAAATTAAATTTTTAAAAACTAATTTATATTTTTTATTTACAAATTATTTAAAAATTAATCTTTTGGTTTAGCCAGAGGAAGCAGGCACTTATCTGAATCACAACCTGCTGGTCCTGCTTCAGATAGTTCTCCAACATCATATTTATTAAGAGCATCAAAGAAATCGTTATTAGCTTTCCTTTCTATTACTTTATTTTGCAATGATGTATATTCCTCTTTACTTATTGGTTCAAAAGGTAATCTCGGGAAAGTAGCGTTGGCACTAAATCGAGCTAGTAATGCCGCAGAAATATATCCTTCGTTATTTTCTATTGCATTATGAATAGCCTTAGCTAAATCCTCGATTTCATTTTCTCTAAATTCTACCGTTGCAGAGGTATTATGCTCTGTATAAAATTTCTGCACTTGCATGTAAAAATCAAATTGAGCTAATGCTGAAAAATTATTGATATCTATCTGGTCTGCACCATCTATATTTGCCCAGCTAACTTCTGTAGGAATTTCAACTAACCATTCTGTACATCTTGGATCAAAAGGATTGTCAAGCAAACAGCCATTTTCATCTTTATCAGATTGAGATGGAACAACTGAATAACCATAATCCATGCAAGCTAATGCGATTGGATCATTTTTCCTGAAAGTTATTCTTCTTATGAATCTTTGAGCTTTTGGAGGATGCCATCCTGGAGCTGCTCCAGTTAGAAGGCTTTTAGTCCCAGCTGGCTGAACTGTTGTACATCGATTTGGTCTTCTTAGATTATGTTTATCACAATATTCCCAGACAGTTTCTTTTACTATTTTTCTCCAAGAATCTAAGAATTTTGCTTCTTTCTCTTTGAATGACTTCCCTTCTTCGCTATTTGGCCTTCCGGCTTCCCACCACTTCAACCATGGTGTTCCAAATGCATGGACGCAGAAATCGAATAATCCAGTGAAACTTACCCCTACAATAGGGTCATATTCCCTACTTTTTCTGTAACGCTCAACTTCAAATTCATGATTGAGTAAGCATGCTACTGAAAGAGCTGCAGCTTTAAAAGCCTTTTTTTGCTCTTCAAAATTTTCAGGATCAATCTGGTTTAAATGAACTTCAGCCAAATTACAGTGAAAATCATTTCCCAATATCTCCCCACAAGGGTTAAGCCCATATCTGCTCATCCTGTGATCAAGTTCTTCTTCAGAAAATGGACCATAACAACTATTTATCCAATTTCTCGCTTCATCTTTACCATGTTCCGAGTAGATTTCAATAAATTCTTTTCTCAATTCATCATCTTTTAGTATATCTGCATTTGACCTTGCGATTGCTTCTGGAGCAAATTGAATAGCCCCCTCACCTGAATGGAATTGTTTTGTGACAGCATCCAAAATAGTTTGGTAAGTGGGTTTTGTATGGTAAACCCTTGTATGATTAGCCATCCTGAGGGCATCTTTTTCAGGATCTATTCTCCAATTACCATTCTCATCTTGACTCCATAGATTTTCTTTTGCAGATGCAGCCTCCTTATCATCTGAAGCAAATTGTCTCATTCCAGCACTTCTTCTTATATTCCCAGCAACTATGGTTACGGCAGCTTCATCAATTAATAAACAACACTCTACTGAACTTAATTTCCTGCCAATTGCCTTTCCAAGAAGTGATGCGACTCTAGTGTAGAGATCTTTCAATTTAATGGGATTTGCCATACCACCAAAACCTTTTAATGATTCACCAGCAGGTCTAATATCTTCCAAATTAATATAAACATCAATTTCTCTTTCAAGACTTTCATTACTTGAAGCCTCAAGAAGATATTTATAGCTATCTACCCAGCCTCTTCTGCTATCTCCAACTTTGATATAAATATCTTTTCCTTTGATTTCTAATGATGACTTTTCTACTCTTTGATCTTTAGGAGTTATTCCAACTTCACTAACTGATTTAATATTTATTTTGTTTATTACCGTAGGTAGATTGTTTATAAAATGAGGCTCGATGATTGCACCTGTTCCGCATCCCATCATTGCTAAGTCCATCATCAAAGCGAAGGCTTCCCAATCAATTAAGTTTGTTGAAGTACAGTTGTATGCTCCTGAGAAATTTTGGTTCTTATTAATCCAAGGAGTTCCTCCAATCCATAACCATCTACCTGAGGGCTGGGCTTTTTGGTTGCTTTGCATCTCTCTCATTAGGATCAATTCTTCATTAGAAAGTTTCCCTAATTCTTTTAAGCCTGATAAATTTCTTTCACCTACTTCGCTCCAGTTCTCTCTCTTACCAGTGGAAGTTTTTCTACTATAAGATCTGAAAAAAACAGGATAAGCAGCTGGCGCAGTCTTTGGAAAATCATCTTTTTTAAGATTATTGGAAGTGCTTTCTGAAGAAGCTTTATTTGGTGCAACAGTCACGATAAGAAAAGTATGTAAGTAACCCGTACTGGAAGAATAACTCTACCTGTGGCGTCTGCAACCATTCTTACCACTATTTAACGGTTTGTGTAGAATTATGTTTAATATGAAATTTTTGTTTAAAAAAAACTATATGGAAAGAATCCCCGAACCTGAATTAATGGAAAAAAAAGAGCAAGTAATTTCTTATGATGAAGCTGATTTTTCAGAAGGGGAAGTTAATCTTATTAATCAAATAAATCATTATCTTTTGAGGAAAAATATTTCTTTAGGTGAAAAAGATTTAATAGTTGATTTAGGATGCGGCCCAGGAAATATTTCTGAGAAGTTAGCAATAAAATGGCCTAACACTGAAGTAGTTGGAATAGATGGTTCTAAAGAGATGATTTTGAGAGCACAATATAATAAAGAGGTATCTGCTGATCCAAAAAAATTAAAAAAATTACGCTATATTTGTTCTGACATAAAAGACATTAAATTAACTAATTTTTTACTAAAAAAAAAAATTAGTTTACTTGTAAGTAATAGTTTGATCCATCACATTACCCATCTTGAAGATTTCTTCAATACCATAAAAACTATGTCTAGTAATAGCACTGTAAATTTTCACAAGGACTTAAAAAGACCATTTGATGAAAAGACTGCTCTAGAACTCAAAGCAAAATGTTCAAAAAAATATAATGAGATTTTGACTACTGATTATTATGCTTCTTTAAGAGCTTCTTATACTTTTAAAGAGTTAAAAAATTTCACTTTAGAGAATGATCTATCCTCTTTAGATGTGTTTGAAGAAGGTGATAATTATTTAATAGTCTATGGTATGTTTAAGAACCAAGTGAACGGCGCTTATATTATATAAATGAGCTTAGGTACTAAAATTCTAAATAATCAAGAAATACTGGATGCGATAAATAAGAGAAGAAATTTTGCTATTATTTCACATCCAGATGCTGGTAAAACTACCCTGACTGAGAAGCTTCTTTTGTATGGAGGTGCCATTCAACAGGCAGGAGCAGTAAAAGCTAGGGGTAATCAGAGAAAAGCTACCTCAGACTGGATGGAACTTGAGAAACAGAGAGGTATTTCTATTACATCAACTGTATTGCAATTTGAATATGAAAGATCAGTAATCAATCTATTAGATACACCAGGACACCAAGATTTCTCTGAAGATACCTATAGAACATTAGCGGCTGCTGATAATGCAGTAATGTTGGAAGATGCTGCTAAAGGACTAGAACCTCAAACTAGAAAATTGTTTGAAGTTTGCAAGATGCGAAAAATACCCATATTTACTTTCATAAATAAAATGGATAGACCAGGAAGAGAGCCATTTTCTTTACTTGATGAAATTGAATCAGAACTTGGATTAAATACTTTACCTATTAACTGGCCAATTGGGAGTGGTGAGGAATTTAGAGGGGTTATTGATAGATTTTCGAGAGAGGTGATTTTATTTGATAAAGCCCTGAGAGGGAAACAATCGAACGAGAAAAGATTAAGTCTTGAAGATAAAAATCTATCAAAATATGTAGAGAGAGATTTACTTGAAAACTCACTTGAAGAATTGGAGGTTCTTGATGAGGCAGGATCGAAATTTGAAAAAGAAAAAGTTTTTAATGGCTCTTTAACTCCAGTTTTCTTTGGATCTGCAATGACTAATTTTGGTGTAAGACCATTTTTAGATAGTTTTTTAAAAATGGCACAAAAACCAACTTCAAGAAATAGTAATAAAGGGGATATTGAACCTGCAAGCGATGAATTTAGTGGGTTTGTTTTTAAACTTCAGGCAAATATGGATCCAAAGCACAGAGATAGGGTTGCTTTTATAAGAGTTTGTAGTGGCAAATTTGAAAAGGATATGTCAGTTAAACACTCCAGAACAGGGAAAACAATCAGATTATCAAGACCACAAAAAATATTTGGGCAAGATAGAGAAGTAGTTGATGATGCCTATCCTGGAGATGTTATTGGTTTAAATAATCCAGGTATGTTTTCTATTGGAGATACTCTCTATACTGGTGCTCATCTGGAATATGAGGGTATACCATCCTTTAGTCCTGAAATATTCAGCTGGCTAAGAAATCCAAATCCCTCAGCATTTAAAAACTTTAGAAAGGGTGTTAATGAACTTCGAGAAGAAGGTGCTGTTCAGATTCTTTATGACTTTGATGAGAGCAAAAGAGACCCTATACTCGCAGCTGTTGGTCAATTGCAGTTGGAGGTAGTAACTCACAGATTAAAAAATGAATATGGTGTAGATGCAAATCTCGAAGCAATGCCATATCAATTGGCTAGATGGATTTCTGATGGATGGCCCGCCATTGAAAAACTAGGTAGAATATTCAACTGTAAAATAGTTAAAGATTGTTGGAATAGGCCAGTAATTCTTTTCAAAAATGAGTGGAATCTAAATCAATTTGTTGAAGACAATAATCAATTAAATTTAAATAAAGTTGCTCCCGTTGTTAGTGGAGTCGAACCAATTGTTTTATAAAGTCTTAATGGATTATAAAATTAGTTAATCTGTTAGTATTGGTAAAAAAATTTGGATTCAAACAGTAGTAAAAACAGTAACGAAAAATCACCTTATGAAATTTTAGGTGTAAAAGAAGGTGCTGCTTTTGAGGATATTCAGAAGGCTAGAGATATTAAAGTAAAAGAAGCTGGTGAAGATTTAATTTTAAAAGCGAAAATAGAATCTTCCTTTGATCAATTACTTATGGGGAGTTTGAAAGCCAGGCAATCAGGAAATGTAAGCTATGAAGCTGTGAGTGCATCAAAAAAAGAAAAACAAATTAATCAACTTACCAATAATAATTTCCCACTGCTTTCTAAGATAAAAAATTTAAATAATAACTCTAAGAACTCAAGTCAGTATAGTCTGCCAAAAATTACCACCCCCTCATTTGATAATCTTTCAATAAAAATATCTGTTGGGCTATTATTTTTAATTTTGTTATTTATTAGTCCAGACTCTAATAATAGACTTTTACTTTCTATCTCAACGTTAATACTGACCTATAGTCAAATTAAATCGGGGAAAAGATTTATAGGTTCTCTGGGTTGGAGTGTTACCTTTCTCTCGATAGGATTAATATTTGGTGGATTGCTTGAAAATAATTCTTTCATTCAGGAAGTATCAAATAACTCTTTATCAATACAAAAAATTCAAAGTATTCCCGCCATGGTTATTTTATGGCTAGGGGTAATTTTTTTATGATTGATTTACTATCATCGATTTAATTTCTTCAAAATTTATAAGATATTTATTCTTACAGAACTCACAAACCAACTCTGCTTTGCCATCTTTCTTGAGGATGTCCTCCAACTCGCTTTTATCAAGCATTTTCATCGCATTTAAACTTCTTTCTTTGGAACACTTGCATTTAAAACTAACTTCTTGGGAACGAGCTTTTTCAGAGATTGATTTATCGTCAATATCAGGAAATATATTTCTAATTAACGAAAGAAGATTATCTTTTGACTTAAATAGGTCTTCGCTGAAAGAATTAATTTCTTTACATCTTTCTTCAAGTAGTGAGACAAGTAGAGGGTCAGTATCTTTTTTAGGTAGAACTTGAGCTAATAAGCCACCACTACAAATAACACTTTTATTTTGGATTTTTTCTCCAATAAATACAGCAGAGGGGGTTTGCTCTGAATGATATAAATATGAAGCTAAGTCTTCAGCAATATTTCCATTTACTAATTCAACAGTGCTTGTAAAGGGTTCTCCAAATCCACTATCTCTAATTACATTTAAATATCCTGTACCTAATGCTTTTGTAAAATCAAAAGAATATTTATTAGTGCTTATTTTGACTAGGTCTAATTCTAAATTAGGATTCCCTACATAACCCCTAACTTTGCCGTCTCTTCCTGCATCAACAAGTAATCCTTTTAAAGGTCCGTCAGATCTAACTCTTAAGGTAACTCTTCCATGCATTATCTTCATCGAGCTTGCTAAAAGCAGTGAAGCACTAAATGCTCTTCCCAAGATACAGGTGGTTAAATAAGAAAGATCGTGTCTTTTTTTTGCTTCTAAAGAAGATTCTGTTGTTAAGACCGCAACTAATCTTATTCCTCCATTTGCTGCAGTAGCCCGAACTATCCTATCCTGCATGATTTTCTTTCATAAAATTTTTGATTTTCCCTTTTTCCAAGAATAATATCTTAGAAGGAATTCCCTCAAATAAGGCAGGTTCATGAGTAACAATAATAATTGTATTTTTATTTTTTAAAGCAAGAATTAAATTCTTCACATCATTTCTCATTGAATAGTCTAACCCAGCAGTTGGTTCATCAAGTAAAAGAATTGTGGGGTTTCTAAGTAGTTGAACTGCTACAGCTAATCGCCTTTGTTGGCCGCCACTTAGTTGTTCTGGTGGTTGAGTTAGATTAATTTTTTTCAAACCAACTTTATTTAAAACTATTTCTATATTTTTTTCTCTTAAAGATTTATGGCCTATTTTTAATTCTTTCCCAATGGTTGTACCTATAAAGTACCTTTCAGGAAATTGGAATACTACTCCGCAAACCCATCTTCTTTGTCTAGAAGATAAAATTTTATTCTTCCAAGTAATTTTTCCTTTTTGTGGATTTGTTAATCCGCTTATTATTTCGAGTAGTGTTGTTTTACCAGAACCACTATTGCCGCAAATTAAAATGATTTCATTTTCATGAACTTTTAAATTTAAATTGTCTATTATTTTTCTTTCACCAGTTTGGGGTTGATAAGATATTTTTTTTAAATCAAGCATTATTAATTAAGTTATAGGTATGAATTTGAATCGTGTAATAACTTACTTATAATAGCTGTAGATCTAAAAAGCTATTAGTCAATATGAATATTATTTTTAGGGAAGTTGATCCTTTTAATTGTTGGATATGGATCAGGTTTGCAGAATCACCAACTCAAGATGAAAAAAATTATTTAGATGGTGTTTTTGATAGTTGGTACGTTTTAGGAAGGTTAGGTGGATTTAATTCTGAAAATTTGCAAACTCATGAAGAGGGTTCCGATCTAAGTTGGATGTCATACGATAATGATCAAAAAAACGCATCTCTTCCAGCTTTAATGCATAATTTAGGAATTATGGAATATCAAAATATATGGGGAAGATGTTGGGTTGATTTTGGAACTTCAGACTCCATTTCAATAGATATATTAATTAATTCTTTGAATGAGATATCAAATAATTATGTAAAAATTGAAGAGTTAATTATTGGTGGTGAAAATAATGATTGGGCAATTGAAGAACATGAAGATTTAGTTTTCAAAGATTAAGTATTTTAGATGGAAGACTTAACAAGATTAATTATTTCCCATGAAAGAATTGAAAAAATTAAAAACAATAATTTAGAACTTTCTAAAGAAGAGTCTCATTATTTAAATAAAGTAATGAGGATAAAAAATGGTAAAGAAATATTTATAGCTAACGGAAAAGGTTCATTATGGAAAGCTATAAAAGTTAAAAATGATTGTTTAGAAATAATTCAATTAAAAAAACCTTACTTATTTCGAGAACAAGAAATTTACTTATTAGGCATAGCTGTTGTTATACCAAAAAGTGGGTTTGAGGATATTTTAAAAATGTGTACTGAAATAGGAATTGATTTTATACAGCCATTATTCTCAGAAAGACAGGTAAAAAATTTAAATTTTTCTAGAAAACTTTTGAGATGGAATTCAATTATCAAAGAAGCAGTTGAGCAAAGTGAGAGATTATGGAAGCCGTCTATTTTAAATGGTATGGATATTATTGAATGGCTAAAAAGTAGAGATAATCAAGAAAGAGTATCAATTTCTATAACTAGAGAAGAAAAAATATATGACTTAAATCAATGGTTAAGAAAACAACAAGAAGTTGTAAATAAAAAAAGAGGTATTTTTTGGAATGTAATTGGCCCTGAAGGAGGTTGGTCCTCTAAAGAAATTAATTTTTTTAATAAAAATAATATTACCTTTGTTAAACTTTCGGACAATATCTTAAGAACTTCAACAGCTAGTATTAACGCATCATCAATTTTAAAGCAGTGGAGAATTGATTTGAAATTAAGGAATTAGATAAATATGGATTTAATTAAAAATCAATATTTTATAGGCTTTTGCATTAATTTTATTTTGGTTTATATATTTTGCAAAATTCCTTTAATGACAAAAAGTGGTTGGATAAGTGCAGGAATTTTAGGCACAATTTTGTGGGGATGTTTGTCTTGGCAGGGATGGACGTCAGTTGTAATTTATTTATTATTTGGCTCTCTCGTTACCAAAATAGGTTTTAAATTTAAAAAAGAACAAGGAATAGCCGAAAAAAGAGGTGGTAGGAGAGGTCCTGAGAATGTATGGGGCTCTGCAGCTACAGGAGTATTTTTTGCCATTATGACCAAATTTAATGCTGCCAACTTAGTAATTTTTAAAGTAGGTTTTGCTGCAAGTTTTGCTGCAAAGTTGGCGGACACTTTTGGCAGCGAAATTGGAAAAAGATTTGGTAAAGAAACATATTTAATTACTACACTTGAAAAGGTTGAGAGAGGAACTGAAGGAGGAATAAGTATAGAAGGAACATTAGCTAGTGTTTTGGGATCAATATTTATGGCTTTTATAATGCTTCGTCTATCAATTATTTCTACAAAATATCATTTTATAATTGTGATAATTTCTGGATTCTTGGCAACACTTTCTGAAAGTATTATTGGTGCTAAATTTCAAAACAAATATAAATTAAGTAATGAATTGGTAAATGCTATTCAGACAAGTATTGCTTCTGTTTTTGCTATCTTTGCTCTTATTTTATATACATATTTTTTAAATTAAAAATATTTTGAAAGACCTAGGATTCCTTCCATTTTGTAAGAATCTCCCAGCTCTTCAGTCTTTGGAAAAGCCAGAAATGACCTTCGGAATTTAGATGAATTCCATCATGCGTAATCCAATTTTTACTCCTTTTATCAGAGTACATTTCTCTAAAGGTAGGAAGAAATGGGACATTCTGATTAAGGCATACTTCCTCCATTCTCCTTTCATAAGAATTACAAAAATCATTTGAGTACCATAGACATCCTGCAAAGGGCATTTTGCTTTCGTCAACAGGTGTCAGACCTATAACAAAGACATTTGTTTGAGAGTTCATTTTATTAATAAGTCTCTCTAATCCATATTCAAATCCATTTATATCTAATTGATGTCTTCCGTTTTTCTGACCAATTGCTGCAGTGTCGTTAAGACCAACATTAAGCAGGATTGCTTTAGGTTTATTTCTTCTCGTTTCTCCTCTGGATGTCCATTCTTTTTCCCATCTAGATGAAACTTTTTCTATCCCATCTCCCCTTACGCCAAGTTGATATATTACCGGCCCATTTTGGTTATTATACCAATCTTTTCTAAGCCTTTCACACCATCCACCACCTTCATTATCTCCCCATCCATAAACTGAGCTATCTCCAATTACAACTAGCTGTTTTGGTAAAGTAATCATTATAACCTGAAAAAATAATTACTTGATTCAACAAATTATTCTTACAAATCAAGTTAAACTATTTTTGATTTTACCATTTATTAATTCGCCAACTATTGCGATGGAGCTATAAGCTATCAAAACTATGATAACTTCTTGCCATGCGAAGGAACTTAGTGATTCTTGCAATTGCCAACCTAGACCAACACTTCCAATGACCCCAACAATTGCAGTTTCTCTAATAATGATGTCAGATCTATAAGCGCAATATGCTAAGTAACTTTTTGCTTGTTGAGAAAATAAACCTAAAAGCCAACTAGTCTTTTGTGAGATTCCTAGAGATTTCATTGCAATATAGTTTCTCTTGTCTTGGCTATCTAGATTTGTAAAAAGTAATTTGCTTGTAATGCCAGCGTTATGAAGACCTAAGGTTAAAGCTGCTAAAGATAAAGAAGGATTATTGAAAGTTAATAGAGTTAGAAGTATTACAGGTGTAGGTATTAAACGTAAAAAAAATGCAAAAATTTTTATAAAAATTTTAGAAGTATTTTTGTTAAAAATTCCTATTACTAATGGAGGTAAACTAATTGCGATTCCTGTTGATAAAAGACTTATAATTATTGTTTCTAATATAAGTTTTAAGAAATCAAATAATCCTAAATCTGAGCCTGATTTAAATAATGAAATAACAAAATTAAAATTTTCAAAATTATTATTAAAAATAAAATAAAGAAAATATAAAAAAGAAATTAAAATTGTTATAAAAAAAACTGCAATAAAAAAAATAGATAGGATTTTATTTGTATTGTTAAATTTTATTTTTTTGAATATTAATCCAGAAAGAATTATCAAAATTGCTAAGGACCATAAATAAGTCCACAACTCTCTAAAATTCAAAGTTTGGAAAGATAAAAAAATACTGGTACCTATACCTCCAATCCCAAAAAGTCCTAAAATCACCGTACTTCTTATTGAACACTCTAATCGATATAAACCAAAGTTTTTAAATGTATTTATTATTGGATTCCATATTAAAGTTAGTAAAGAAGAAAACTTAGGTGCATTTATTTGAGTTATAGATTCAAAACTTTTGTAGTCTATAGTTTCTAATTGTTCAGCAAAAACTTTTGAATTTACAGCAATATAAGGTATACATATAGCTATTATTCCTATTGAAAAATTTATACCATATATTTGCATTAATACTATTCCCCAAACTACTTCATGAATTGATCTAATTATTGTTAGAAAAAACCTTATTATGTGGTAGAAAAAATTTGGAATATTAAAGATTTTATAAAAAATATTTGAGGATATTATTCCAAAAATTGCTCCAAAAATAATACTTACTAACCAACTAAAAAAACCAATTAAGATAGTTTCATTTAATCGATTAATTACGGTAATAATAATTTCATTATCGATCTTTGGATTAAATGCAGAAATTAAGAATTCTTGGAATAATTTAAATCCTCCAAAATGAATATTGTTTATTAATTGATACCCTAGAGGTATGCATACCAAAATTGGAAGAAAAGATAATGAGGTATAATTTAATTTCAATTTATTCAACTAATTAATATATTTTTTCTAAATGAAGCTTATTTAAGGTATTTCTTTTAATATTGAAAAAAATTTTACCATCCCTTATTCCAATAACTTTATCAAAATCACTCAGCAAATCTAATCTATGTAATGCAACTAATGCGGTCTTTGGGGATTTTTTTGTATTATTTTTATCTAAATTTTCTAGCAGCAGGTTTTTAATTGTTGTTATTAATTTGGGATCTAAATTATTAAAAGGCTCATCTGCAAGTAATATATTTGATTCTTGAATTAATGATCTAGCTATAGCCACCCTTTGTTTTTGCCCCCCAGATAGTTTTCTGATTTTTTTGTCGTAAACAGAGTTATGAAGTCTACATAATTGCATATATTTATGCGCCTTCTTAAAAGAACTTATATTGAGCAAATTTTTAAAAGCGAAATAAAAATTGTTTTCTGCTAGTAGTCCACAATTTACATTTTGTTCTGCAGAGAGATCTTCTATTAATCTTAAATCTTGCCAAATAGTTGTCATCTTACTTTTCTGCTTTCTATCTAATTCTTCGAAACTTTTATTGAATAATTTAACCTCACCATGAGTTGGCTTGATAGTGCCATTAAGAACTGATATGAGTGTAGTTTTTCCTGAACCGCTTTTACCTAAAAGTGCAATTTTCTCCCCTGAATTTATTTTTAAATTTACTTTATTTAGAATCAGATTATTTTTGTATTTATAAGATATATTTTTTAATTCTAAGAGAGTATTATTCATCTAATTTTATTTAATTTCCTCCCTATTTCCTCTATATTTTTATACTGTTTTGCTTCTGCATTTATAAATCTTTTTGCATTAAACATATCTAAAATCTTTTCATGTGATTTTTGATTTATATCTAAATTTAAAATTACTGATTTAAGTTCTTTTGTAAACCCTTCACCGAATCTATTTTCAAGATCCCCTTGAGCTACCCAATGATAGTCAAAATATTCTGGGGTGATCCAGAATAATTTTAAATTACTTGTTCTCTTCGGATTATTTTTAAGATTGTTTTCCCAAACTTGTTTATTTAAAGCTCCAGCATCAAATGCCCCACTATTAACTAAAGCTATAGTGGCATCATGACTCCCACTAAAACCTGCTTTTTTTCCTTTAAAGTGTTTAATTTCTATCCCTGCTTGATTTAAAAAATATTCTGGCATTAATCTTCCAGAAGTTGAGTTTTCAGAGCCAAAAGTAAATCTTAAATTTTTTAGTTTTTTAAGTCCTTTAATGTTTGAAATTGAGTTAAGTTCTAAATTTTTGTTTACTATAAAAACACTTTTAAATTCCTTATCGATATCTCTTTGAGCTATGACAATTGAATTAGGAGTTTGTAATCTTGCTTGAACTCCTGATAAACCGCCAAACCAAACTAAATCTAAATCTTTAGTTCTAAATCCAGTTACTGCTGCAACATAATTAATAACAGGAATGTATTTAACTTCTACATCAAGTTGTTTGGATAATTCTTTTGAAAATAAAATAAATCTTTTGTCCAAAACATCTTGGTTTTGATCAGGTATTGCTCCAACTTTTAAAACTTTGGGATTTGAAAATACAGGTGATGAAAAAATAGAAAATAATATAGATGAACTTAGTAGGAAATTTTTTAAATTAACCATAATAAACTTTAATCAAAAATATTTAGAAATTGCTTTTTCAATCCTTTGTAGTCCATCTTTTATCTTAACCTCTGAAGCTGCACAAGATATTCTTATACATTCGTCAGCCCCAAAAGCTTTTCCAGGTACAACAACTAATCCATAATCTTGAAGAGCTTTGTTGCAGAAATCAACGGAAGTAATTGATGAGTTAGGTAATTTTGGAAATGCGTAAAATGCTCCATTAGGTTCTTCAATATAAATCCCATTGATATTCTTAAGGCCTTCATAGAGAAGACATCTTCTTTGATCATAATGGCTATTTATCATTGAGAAAAATTCATTATTAATTTTTAAAGCCTCTAAAGCACCTTTTTGAACAAAAGAGCAAACATTACTTGTACTTTGACTTTGTAATGCTGAGGATGCTTTGATTACATCTTTGGGACCTACTAAATAACCTATCCTCCAGCCAGTCATAGCCCATCCTTTCGCAAATCCATTTATTATAAAAATCCTATCTTTTAAGTCATTCGCTAATGAAGATAAACTGTAGTGTTTAAATTCTTTTTTAAGGATTAGTTCGTAAATCTCATCAGATAGAATATTGATATTTGGATTTTCTCTGGCTATATCGGCAATTTGTAATAATTCTTCCTTTGACATAACTCTTCCAGTTGGGTTATTTGGAGAATTGATAATTATAAATTTAGTTTTTGAAGAGATTTTAGACTTCAAATCTTTTATATTTATTTTAAATCCATCTTCTGCAGAAGAATTTGTAAAAATTGGCTTCCCGCCCGCCAATCTAACCATCTGCGGATAACTTAACCAGTATGGAGAAGGAATAATAACTTCGTCACCAGTATTTAACAAAACTTGGAAAAGATTATATATTGCTTGCTTAGCACCATTTGTGACCATTATATTTTCAAATTCATAATTTAAATTGTTTTGAATTTGAAGTTTATTTGCAATTGCTTTTCTTAGATCTAAATTGCCCGCTGCGGGCCCATACTTTGTAAATCCATCAAATATAGCTTTACTTGTAGCTTCTATAACTTCTTTTGGGGCATTAAAGTCAGGTTCGCCTGCACTTAAATTGCAAATATCTACTCCTTCTGCAGCTAATTGATTTGCTTTAGCACTTATCTGCAATGTAAGAGAAGGCTCAATTGAAAGTGCCCTTTCAGATAAATTAACTTGACTCATTGACTTATAACTTTTCAAATATGACTTTGAATAATGACAAATGCATAAATTAACAATAAATAAAAGTATCACATAATGGTTTAATTTCGTTCATTTTCTTAATCTATTTTATTTTCATGTTTTGAGTTCTTAAGATAAGAATGTATAAAGTTTAATTTCGGTGAAAAGATTAGTTATTGGAAGAGGAAGTGTATTTGCAGATTTGTTAATAATTGGTGAGGCGCCTGGAGCAAAGGAAGACTTAGAAGGAAAACCATATGTAGGTAAATCCGGTAAGTTATTAAACGAATTATTGATAAAAGCAGGGATTGACTATAAAGAGGATGTTTATTTTTGCAATGTAATTAAATGTCGTCCACCAAATAATAGAAAACCCACTGCTAGAGAAATTAATAATCATAAACCTTGGTTATTACAGCAAATAAAGCTAGTTGATCCAAAATTTATATTACTTACTGGTTCGACTGCTATGAGAACTATTTTAGAAGTTAAAGATCCTATAAGTAATTTAAGAGGTCAATGGGTTAAAAAAGATGGGAGAGAAATTATGGTAATTTTTCATCCATCTTATTTGTTGAGATTTCCTTCAAAAGAAATTAATAAACCTTACCATTTAACTTTGAAAGATCTAGAGAATGTAAGTGGTAAACTATATGCCGTATAATTTAGTGAATCCTTTTTGAATATCAAGAATTTTAATGTCATTAACTCAATCAAAAGAGGTTAATAGTCTCTCCAAAAGATATTCAACTCATATTGAGAGAAGGATAACTAGAACTGTAATGGTTGGTGATGTAGCTATTGGAAGTGATTATCCAGTAAGAGTTCAATCCATGATAAATGAAGATACTATGGATGTCGAAAATGCTTACTTAGCTATCAAAAGACTTCATGATGTAGGTTGTGAAATAGTAAGATTAACTGTCCCTTCCTTAGCGCACGCAAAAGCAGTAGGAGATATTAAAGCAAAATTATTAGAAAATAATATCAATACCCCCTTGGTAGCTGATGTTCACCATAATGGTATGAAAATTGCCATGGAGGTTGCAAAACATGTTGATAAAGTAAGAATTAATCCTGGATTGTTTGTTTTTGAAAAATCAGACCCTACAAGGACTGAATATACAGATGAGGAATTTGAAACTATTAAACAAACAATACTTAAAAGATTTACCCCTTTAGTTGAAGTTTTAAAGGCTGAAAACAAAGCTCTAAGAATTGGAGTTAATCATGGATCTCTATCTGAGAGGAT
Organism: Prochlorococcus sp. AG-459-E08; assembly: GCA_003209425.1. Classification (GTDB taxonomy): domain Bacteria; phylum Cyanobacteriota; class Cyanobacteriia; order PCC-6307; family Cyanobiaceae; genus Prochlorococcus_A. The sequence goes on along the minus strand of QCRB01000008.1, from coordinate 17,192 downwards.
GCTTTTTACTTATGGAGATACGCCATTGGGAATGACAGAATCTGCGATGGAGTTCGTCAAAATTTGTGATGAGCTTGATTTTCATAACATAATTATTTCTATGAAAGCTTCCAGAGCCCCTGTCATGATGGCAGCTTACAGAATGATCGCAGATAGGCTTGACTCTGAAGGATATAACTATCCCTTACATTTAGGAGTGACAGAAGCTGGAGATGGTGATTATGGAAGGATTAAAAGCACTGCTGGAATTGGAACGCTTTTAGCAGAGGGATTAGGAGATACCATTAGGGTTTCTTTAACAGAAGCCCCAGAAAAGGAAATACCAGTTTGCTATTCAATTTTGCAATCTTTAGGATTAAGGAAAACGATGGTTGAATACATCAGTTGCCCTAGTTGTGGGAGAACACTTTTCAATTTAGAAGAAGTTGTAGATAAAGTTAGGAACGCCACTTCACATTTGACGGGTCTAGACATAGCAATAATGGGATGTATTGTTAATGGGCCAGGAGAAATGGCAGACGCTGATTATGGTTATGTTGGTAAAGGCAAAGGAACTATTGCTTTATATAGAAGGAAAGAAGAGATAAAAAGAGTACCTGAAGATGAGGGGGTTAAGGCTTTAATCCAACTGATTAAGGATGATGGGAAGTGGATTGATCCTTAAGGATTTGTCAAATTTTTGAAATTATAAATAAAATCTTTTTATAATTAAAAATATCAGATTCTTTGAAGATAAAAAATTGCTTAAAAAAAATTTTTTAATTCTCTTTGCGACAACCTTTTCTGGGCTATTTTTAAATAATTTTGCAGAAGCAACAGTTTTAAATAATAGTTATAAAGAAGTAATTGATCATGTTTGGCAAATTGTATATAGAGATTTTCTTGATTCAAGTGGTACTTTTCAAAAGTCTAATTGGATTAATCTAAGAAAAGAAGTTTTATCAAAAACATATTCAAACAACAATGAAGCATATGATGCGATTAGAGATATGCTTTCTAACTTAAATGATTCTTATACAAGATTTTTAGAACCTAAGGAATTTAATCAAATGAGAATCGATACCTCTGGTGAATTAACTGGAGTTGGTATCCAAATAGTTAAAGATAAAGAATCTGATGATTTAATAATTATTTCTCCCATAGAGGGCACCCCTGCATTTGATGCTGGAATTAAAGCTAAAGATAAAATATTATCTATAGATAATATTTCTACTGAAGGTATGAATATTGAGGAGGCCGTTAAATTAATAAGAGGACAAAGAGGCACTAAAGTAAAGCTGGAAATTCTTAGAGGTTCTAAATCCTTTTTTAAGATTTTATCAAGAGAAAAAATTGAAATAAAATCTGTATCAAGTAAAGTCAATCAAACCAAAATCGGCTTATTAATTGGCTATGTAAGAATTAAACAATTTAATGCAAATGCATCAAAAGAGACTAGAGATGCTATCAAGGATTTAGAAACAAAAAAAGTCGCAGGATATGTTCTTGACTTAAGAAGTAATCCAGGAGGTTTATTAGAATCAAGCATTGATATCTCAAGACACTTCATTAACAAAGGAGTCATAGTAAGTACTGTAAGTAAAGATGGTTTAAAAGAAACAAAAAGAGGAAACGGTCAAGCCCTAACAAAAAAGCCCATAGTTGTCCTAGTTAATGAGGGTTCTGCTAGTGCTAGTGAAATAGTCTCTGGTGCAATAAAAGATAACAAAAGAGGAAAATTAGTTGGGAAGAAAACGTTTGGTAAAGGTCTAGTTCAATCTATGAGAACATTAGTTGATGGTTCAGGTCTAACTGTTACAGTCGCTAAGTATTTAACTCCGAACGGCACTGATATAAACAAATCTGGAATTATTCCAGACTTAGAAGTAAAAATGAATATAAACCCTATACTCCAAAGAGAGATAGGGACTAGAAAAGATAAACAATATAGAGCTGGTGAAAAAGAGCTAATAAACATAATTAATAAAAAGAATCAAATAAGCGAATTTAATCCTGACACTATAAACCTTAATGCATTCCTAAAAATTAATAAGGAAGATAAAGTATTTTCATTAAATTAATTACTCATATCCAGCATTTTCTTTATTGGCACATAGGCTCTTCTTATTATTTCTGGGTCTAGTTCAATAGACGGGGAATCGTTTTTCAAACAATCTAGAATTTTTTCTAAAGTATTTAATTTCATATATGGACACTCATTACATTTACAACCTTCTACATCTGGGACTTCAATAAAAATTTTGTTAGGTTCTTTCTTTTTCATTTGATGAATTATTCCAGGTTCAGTTAGTACCATGTAAGTTTTAGATGGATCTTTACTTACGAAATCAAGCAGTTTACTTGTTGATCCAATAAAGTCTGAGAGAATTAGTAAATTTTGACTACATTCAGGATGAGCGATGACTTTTGATCCTGGATTTTGATATTTTAATTTTAAAAGTGCTTCTTCACTAAATGATTCATGAACAATGCAGCTGCCAGGCCATAATTTAAGATCTCTTCCTGAATTTTTCTGTACCCATCTCCCAAGGTTCTGATCTGGTGCAAATATTATCTTTTTATCTTCAGGTATCTTTTTTATTAATGAGACTGCATTACTGCTTGTACATATCAGATCACTTTGAGCTTTTACTTCTGCAGTACAATTTATATAACTTACGACATAGTGATCTGGATTCTCTTCCCTGAACTTTTGAAATTTATCTGAGGGACAATCATCTGCTAATGAGCATCCTGCATCAATATCTGGTAAAAGTACTTTTTTATTTGGGCTAAGTATTTTTGCGGTTTCGGCCATAAAGTGCACACCGCAAAAAATTATTATATCTGCGTCATTATTTGCAGCTTTCCTAGATAGATCTAATGAATCACCAATAAAATCTGCAATTTCCTGAATCTCTGGAGCTTGATAATAGTGCGCAAGAATAATTGCATTAGCTTTTTCGCAACGCTCCTTTATTTCAGAAATCAAATCCTCTTCATTTTGAACTGATTTCTGTTTTGCAGTAGAAGTTATACTTGTCAGGATTTAGAATATCTCTAAATAGATTATATGCCTTTAAACAGAAAAAATTCTGACAAATTTAAAAATTGCTATTGTTGGGGACTGTCATGGTCAATGGTCTGAATTAGACTTGAAAGTTTTATCGATTATTAAACCAAATATTGTTTTATTTGTGGGTGATATTTCAGATGGGAGTGTCAAAATAATTAAAAAAATCAATGAGATCAGAATTCCTACTTTTGTGATTTTAGGAAATCATGATAGAGGGAAGGATTCTACAGGCGAAACTCTCTCAAAGCAGATACGTGCACTTGGTGGAAAATATTGTGCGTGGGATTTGAAAGTTTTTAATAATCAAATAAATTTACTATCTGCAAGACCATGTAGTTCTGGCGGCGGCTATTATCTTTCAAAAGAAGTTAAAGGCGTTTATGGACCTATTACCGAACAAGATTCAATAAATAAAATCATCAAATGTTCAGAAGAGAGTGTCGAAGATATACCTTTAATAATTATGTCTCATGCTGGCCCTTCGGGTTTAGGCTCAGAACCTAAAAGCATTTGTGGGAAAGACTGGAAATTACCCTCTTTAGATTGGGGAGATAGAGATTTGTCTGTGGCTATTTCTCAAATACAAAAAAGAAGAAAAGTTGATCTTGTGATTTTTGGTCATATGCACAATCGGCTTAAAAGAAATCTTGGCTTAAGGGAGATGTTTAAGATTGATAGAAAAGGAACAATTTATTTCAATACTGCTGTAGTGCCAAGATATAAAACTGATGAAGATGGGAAATTACTAATAAACTTTTCATGGATTGAGTTTAAAAAAAAGGAATTAAGTCATGTTTCTCACCGATGGTATTCAGAGTCTGGTGAAATTTGTGAAGAAGATAAATTTTTTTAGGATTAGATATTTTTGAGCATATTTTAAGTATTTTTGGGCTTTTCATATCTTGAAAATAATGTTTGAGATAAAATATAACCTGCAATTCCTGCTGCTGTAAAAGCTAAACCATTTTTAAATAATGGTAATAAATCATTTGTTCTAGATATTATTGGTGCCAGGCCAAAAATTCCAAATAACATTCCCCATAAAGGAGAAAGAAGAGCTAAAAATCCAATTGATATCACTTGACCTTCTTTTCGTGGCGCAGACGCGAAACCTGCTACTAAACCTCCAAGAATAGATGTACATAAAGTCCATATGTATTGTTCTTTGGGTAGACCAGGAACAACTTGACACCCGCCTCTTTCAAGGCAAATCTTTACGGAATTAATTGCATCTAATACTGCGCCATCCTCACCGTGATCTTTCACATAATATTGATTACCAAATCTTGTTTGAAGTTCAACCCAAAATAATCTTGGCATAAAATTAAAATAGGCCTCTCCGACGTTAAAGTTCAGTAAATTACCTCCTCTAGGATCAGCAACTATCAACAAACTTGTCTCATCTAAGTCCCAATAGTCCTTTATTGCACTTCCAGGAGAACTCTCAAACTGAGATAAATATTTAATTTTCCACCCACTTTCAATCTCAAGATTATTGAGGTTGTCTTCTAAAGATTTTTTCTGATTAGGGCTTAATGTTTTAGCTAAATCAATTACTGGTGTTTTTTCTTCTGGTAAGAGATTTGGATAATTTATAGCGAAAACGGGTTTATGTGAAATTAAAACTAATATAGATAGAAATATTCCCAATAAATAGTTAATCTTTGAAGGCATAAATAAGTTCTTTCTCTTTATATTTTCGCTGATGAATAGCTTACCCGTGAATAATCCAGATTGGTTAGTAAAAAAAATAATAAAAATGGGTGGGACTATAAGTTTTTATGACTTTATGAATTTTGCATTAAATGATCCTATTTATGGTTATTACGGCAGTGGTAAAGCTGAGTTAGGCGTTCGAGGAGATTTTGTCACATCACCCTCTTTATCTGATGATTTTGCTTTTTTGGTCGGTAAACAAATAGAAGATTGGTTGATTCAGTTCAAAAATAGTTTTTTATCTAATCAGAAATTAGCTGTAATTGAATTTGGAGCAGGAGATGGAAGCTTTATGAGTGGATTAATTAAATATTTTTTAGAAAATAACAAGAATTTTTTGGAAGGAGTTTCTTTTGTAATTATTGAACCTAATGAAGGGATGGCAGAAAAACAAAAAAATAAATTGGAGGAATTTTTAAACTTAGGCATTGATATTTTATGGAAAGGTTTGGAAGAAGTGGAGGAAAATAATATAAATGGAATAGTTCTTGCAAATGAGGTTTTAGATGCTTTGCCAGTAGAGAGAATAACCTTCTCAAAAGGAAAATTACTTCGACAAGCAGTTTCTATAGATAAAAAATCTCATAAATTATATTTTGATGAAATGCCAATTACAAGTGAATTGGGAAAAAGTATTGAACTTGCTAAAAGTGAGTTGGGAATCACTATCCCGCCTGAAGACGCTCTTGAAGGATGGACGACAGAATGGCATATAGATAACTTAAAATGGTTAAAAGCTATTTATCAAAAAATTAATAATGGTATTTTATTGATAATTGATTACGCTAAAGAAGCCAAAAAATACTACACCTCTAATAATTCTGATGGGACGATAGTCTCTTATGAAAATCAAAAAATGACGAATAATGTCCTAGATTCTCCTGGAAATCGCGATTTAACATCTCATGTGTGCATAGAAACTTTAATTAATGATGCTGAGACTCTTGGATTTGATACTGTTGGAATAACTAAACAAGGAGAGGCTTTGTTAGCCCTTGGATTGGCAGAGAGACTTTATGGGATTCAGAAAGAAATTAAAGAGGATTTATCAAATGCCCTTTTAAGAAGAGAGGCATTACTTAGACTCGTTGATCCTGTTTGTTTAGGTGATTTTAAGTGGTTTGTTTTTAATAAATTTGAGGAGAAGGAAATGAATATAAATTCAACCTGTATGCGTTAAGAAAAAAACTTTAAAAATAATGAATCTTCTACGTCATCATATATATCAACAGCACCAATTTCTTTCGGTAATATAAATCTCATTTTGCCATCACGAACTTTTTTATCGCCCATAAGTATTGTTAGAACGTCTTCTTTATTTATTTTGGGGATCTCGGTAGGAAGATCGTAACTCTTCAAAAGATTCTTCTGTCTCTCTAATTCTTCTTTAGACCATAACCCTTTCTCAATTGCTATTTCCCCCGCAATATTCATGCCAATTGATATTGCTTCACCATGTAGGAATTTGCCGTATCCACATAAATTTTCAATAACGTGACCAAAAGAATGACCATAATTCAATATTGCTCTAACACCATTTTCATGTTCGTCTTGAGAAACAATATGAGACTTTGTTTTAATTGAACTATTAATTATTTTAATTAGATATTCATTTTTGAGATTTATAAGTTCATTTTTGTTTTTTTCAATTTCTAAGTATTCGAAAAGTTCTTTATCCCTTATTACCCCGTATTTTATTACTTCGGCCATGCCTGCACTAAATTCTCTTTTGGGTAAACTTTTTAAAGTTTCTGGATCAATAAAAACTGCTTTAGGTTGATTGAAAGCTCCAATTAAATTTTTACCTTTTGGATGATTTACTCCTGTTTTTCCTCCCACAGATGAATCAACCATTGATAATAATGTTGTTGGAATCTGAATATATTCGATACCTCTCAGCCAAGTAGCAGCTGCAAAACCACTTACATCTCCAACAATTCCTCCTCCAAGGGCAATAATTATTGAATTTCTATCTAGGCCAAATTCAAATGCCACATCATATATTTCACTTAAGGTTTTTAAGTTTTTATATGATTCTCCAGTCTTGATAAGGAACATTTTGGCCTGAAATTTATTATCTTTTAAATTATTTAAAAATTTTTCTCCATACAAATTTGATATTTCTTCATTTGAAATCACAAGTATTTTTCTATTCTTTGTTATTCCAATTTTTAAAAGTTCTTCGCTGATATTATTCAGTATCTCTGCTTCTAGAGTTACTTCGTATGACTTATCACCTAATGGGACTAATATTTTTCTCTTATTCACAATTGATTACCTAGTTAAAATTTATAAATATTTGATATTAAACACTATATATATTAGCAAAATCTCAGCTCTAGATCCTTAAAAATTCAGTTGTTAAGAATTAGAAATGGTAATAAAATCATGCTATGAGTTTAAAAAAAAATATAAACGATATTAAGAAAAATTATTCCCTAGGAATAATTGGAGGTGGTCAACTGGCTTTGATGTTAACCGAGGCAGCAAAAAAAAGAGATTTAGAGGTATGTGTGCAAACAAAATCTTGTAATGATCCTGCTGGTTCAAAAGCAGATCATGTCATAGAAGCTGATCCCTTAAAGATAAGAGGTAATAAATCATTAATTAATGAGTGTGAAAAAATAATTTTTGAAAATGAATGGATAAAAATTGATAAATTAAATTTAATTGACAATAACGATATTTTTGTTCCAAGTCTTAATGCAATAAAGCCATTAGTAGATAGGTTTTCTCAAAAAAAATTAATAGATAGGATGAATTTCCCCTGTCCAAAATGGATAAGGATTGAAGATTTTAAAAATCTTTCGGATGAGGAAATCAATAATTGGACTTTCCCATTAATGGCAAAATCAAATAAAGGTGGATATGACGGTAAAGGAAACAAAAAAATAAAGACGAAAGAAGATTTAGATTCTTTTTTAACAGATAATAATTCTGATGAATGGTTAATAGAAGAATGGATAGAGTATGAAAAAGAACTAGCTCTTGTTGGTTCGAGAGATAGAACCGGTAAGATAAGATTCTTCCCAATCGTTGAGACATTCCAATCAAATCATGTTTGTGATTGGGTTCTTGCACCTGCTACAACAGAATATGATTTGAACTTATTTGCAATAAATATTTTCTCTTCAATAGTCAATGAACTTAATTACGTTGGAGTTTTGGCTATTGAATTCTTCTATGGAGATAATGGCCTTTTGATTAATGAAATAGCTCCTAGAACACATAACTCAGCTCATTTCTCTATTGAAGCTTGTACTTCAAGTCAGTTTGATCAATATGTTTGCATTTCTTCTGGGATAATGCCACCTGAGATCAAAATGAACTGTGAAGGGGCAATTATGGTAAATCTACTGGGGTTAAAAAAGAATTTCCCAATTTCAATGGAAACAAGAATTAAAATGTTATCTGAAATTGAGGGTTCTAATATTCATTTTTATGGCAAATCTCGAGAAATTCTGGGAAGAAAAATGGCTCACATTACATTTTTATTAGATGGTGAAACGCATTCAGAAAGATATGATGAAGCTCAAGTTTTATTAACTATGGTAAGAGAAATTTGGCCATCTCCAAATGCATAAAGAAATAAGTTAAAGTTAGTTTACTGGATCTTTGGTTAAGTTCTTCTTTATGTGCTCTGATCTGACTCTCTTTCGACATGAGGAGACTGTCGTGATGCGGTAGTAAACCGATCTTGTAATCGGAAACGAAAGCCCACTTTGAATCCTCTTCTGGCATTTCCAGGTCGATGCAGCAGAGAACTGACGGGGATCCGGTTTTACCTATCAAACTGCATGTTATCACATGCTTTTGATGGGTATTTTATTTTTCATAATAATTGTAAATAATTTTCTTGCCAAAATACTTGACGATCCATTTCTAATGTATTTATATTAATAGTACAGATGTATTACTTTCGCATGACTTTAGGAGGAGCTAATGTTTGGACTAATTTTTCTTACGGTTATCGTAATGAGTTCCCAAGCGGTTGGTTGCTTAGTCCAGACCGCAGCAGATTAATTTTATTTATAAGGAATAAAAAATCTCCAAGAAATAGTATGAGAATTTTTGCTCATACATATTATGCAAATGATCTTGGTGAGCCAATGGCAATTAAATCATCAACTCAGATGTATTTGGATAATGCTTGGGATAAATGGCATGACCTTCAATTAGAAGGCTGGACTTTTGAAGAACTTGAATTACCTGAATTAGTATGACTAACTTAAATCCAATCAAAAAGAAACTATCAAAAGTAGATAGAAAGATATCTGTAGAAGACCCATCAAAATTATTAGCAGAATTTTTTAATGGTGTTGTCATTGAACTTGATGAAGAATATATATATGACTCATAAAGAATTGATAGATCAAGTTTCCGCAAATTTATTTAAACAAAGTGGAAAGTTAGAAAGCAGAAGATCCTGGTTGGCAATGAGAAATTATCTTGAACAATTAGATAGCGAACAACTTAAATCCATGCTTAAGGATCACGGATGATTTGAAAACTTTATTTATAAATTATTTATTTGGTTTTTATTTTTTTCTTAATTCTTAGAAAACCATAAGTTGCAAAGCCAACCAAAAACATATCCAAGTAAATATGCCAAGTAGGAAAAATCTGGTGTATTAATTCCATTAACGTTTTATTGCCACTTGCCAATAAGGATAATCTAAATTTGATTTTTCTCTAATTAATTGTAATTTTCTAGAATTTATTTTTACTACTATTCCATCTGTTGGATATTTACTAAAAAGCTTCCCTTCTAGCCATTGTTTTCTAAATACTTCAACTTGGCTCGTAAAGTTGCATGAAATATCCTGAGGGATAGTGAAGCCAAGCTTTGAAAGACTCTTTTTGGACTCATATTGGTTAAGTGTTGAATTAAGTATTTGAAATGCGCAGAAGCTAAGACTTTCAGAAAATCCTTCTTTAGCTCTTAGAAATCCAGAAGCGAATCTCTGCGAGATATTTGGACTTTGGTTGGGTGCGTATAATTCACCTCTAACTTGAAGAACTCCTCGTAAAGGGAGATTATTGGGAATGTCTTGGACTTTAATAAGTTTACTAGTAACGTCTGCCCCTTTTCTTGAAATTGCTTTCTCCAAGGTTCCACCCCTATATTGCAAAGCAACAGCACAACCATCAATTTTTGGTTCAATTAATAATTTGGTATCTTCTAATAATCCTTTCAAAAATTCATCTATTGAATCCTTTTCTAATGAAGGTAAAACTAGTTTATTTTTCTTTTTAAAGTAATCACAATTAGGGTTTGTTCTTAATAAATTTTTTTCAAGTTGGTCGAACTGCTTATCAGAGATTAAGGCATTACCATTTCTATAATTATTGTCATACCATTCAATTCGTTCTTCTAAATAAGTCTTCATTTAATACGATGGCTTAAGTTTTTGGCTAGGTATCCAAATTGGTTTATCAATGATCCATTTTTCTCTATCTTCATATTTAACAGTCCATAAAAGAAATGAAGAAATTTCATTTAGAGTTATGCCAACCAAATATCTTGTTTTTGGACTTATTGATATAAATCCAAGTAATAATATTAATAAAATAAGTTTAAACATGACTTTAATCATTGAAAACTCAGCTTAATTTTTGCAAAATTTTTAATTAATGCAATTCTTATAACCTTCAATCTTTGCTAGTTCATCAATGTTCAAACTTGTTTCCTCTAGTAAAGTTTCACCTATATCATCCTTATTAAATTTAGTTAATGCTCCTTTAGTAGAGTACTTAATACATTGGTTTTTGTATTTTGCTTCTTTGACAAAAGGAGATAAATAAAAACCAAATAAGATGATAAAAGCTCCATATGTTACAACTTTTCTATGGTTTTTCCACCATTCATAAAATTTATTGGACACGAAAAATAAATAATTAATTTCTATTTTAAATTGATTGTCAACAAATTACTTTAGTAATTGAAGGATTGCTTAATTTATTGTTTTTTCATTAATAGATTTAACCCAAGAATAATATCTTGATTTTCTAAGCCTTTGCTCTTTTGAAACTAATCTATCCGCAGATTCTAGGGGTGATTCTCCTTTCTTAACTTTTGTTGTAATAGATATACCAAAACCTTTTGCTTCAATTTTTGCAATGCCTCCCTCTAAAAAAAATAAAAAAGACCAACCTTTATTCCATCCTAAATAGAAGGGATTTCGATACATTGCATTCTTTTGGATATACTCTTTAATGTTATTTTCCTTTTCAAGTTATTACTTGTATACACTATTACCAAAAAAGAAGTTTAAGGCTAATTATTTCTGGAAGAGTAATTTTAGTATTTAAAAAATTACTTGTAGGCATACTTGACGTTCAGGAGTAGTACATTTATATTAATAGTACAACTGTATTATCTTTATGACTTCTGGAGTTGCTAATGTTCGGACTTATTTTTATTGTGGCAGCCTTATTGACCCCCCAACTGGCTGGTTGTTTAACCAAAAAAGTGGTTTATTAATCTTTTTTGAGAGTTATAAGAAATCTGTACCTAATAACTTAAAAGTATATACTCACCTTTTCTATGCGAATGAATTAGGTGAACCAACTCAAATTAAAAATTCAAGAATTCATTCTATTGAGTGTGCCTGTGAAACATGGAATGAATTAATTTCAGGAGGTTGGCAAATTGTTACTAATAAATTCCAGTAATTATGATCAAGGTAAATCCCTCAAAATGGGAATATCTAAAAGAATCTACCCTAAAACGAAAACGAACAAAGATTTGCATTACTTGCAATCATTTTCGCTACAGCACTACAGAAACTTTTGCTACTGTCTTGATCTGTCCAAGATACGAAAAACGCATACCACAGGGTGATCATTTACTTAAAGGTTGTGAATATTGGCAAAAAAATAGAACGATATTTTCTCCTGAATTATCTTAATTATTCTTTAATTAAACTTCTCTAGGAAAAGATATTTAATTATGTAAACAAAGCATTATTTTATACAACTTAAAAAATTCTTAGTAAGTAATTTTAAAGTATGGTTCAATTTTACTTTTCCATATTTTTATTAGTTGTGCTTACATTTTTTGCACTTTTATTAGATGCACCAGAATTGACTTCTTTAATTCAAACATTTTAGAAAATAATAAATCAGCATTTTTACTGATTTACTTTCTTTCTAAGTAAGGCGTAGGTTTAACTTGTTGAATAGGAGGGATCTTATGATTGACAGTCCACCAGAGGAGTTAGATTATAAAATTTATATCTAGATAAAACTAATGCTAAATCTGGAATTAATCTTCTATTTGAGATTCATTCCTTTTTTTAATTTCTAAAAAAAAAATGTGAAATTATAAAAATAAATTTTATAAGTAAAAAATCTGTTTATATTAAGATGATTTGAGGCTAAAGTCACTTCTTAGAAAGTGGCAAATTTTACCTGAATCCAAAGCCATTTTTTTGTTCTTTCTTTTCTTCCCATTCATTCATAATTAGTTTTAGTAAACTTTTAACTTCTAAATTCGAAGCATCAGTATCTTTTTGAAGATTTATACAAATATTTTTTATTTCCTCAAAAGCATTATCGATTAATGTTGTTTTTTGATCTGGATTAGCCATAGAATTTTAAAAAGCTCCATTACAGTTAAAACCACTGCAGTTAATGATCCTAAAAATGTTCATTATGAAATTATGGAATCTTTCATCAAAAAAAAATGCCCAGGTCGTAAATATTGCAAATCCAGAAACAGCAAAAGCAGCATATTGAAGCCAATGTATTCCATTGTCATCTATTCCATTTTTATCAAAATCAGAATTACTCAAATGTCCTTTTCTCTTATAATAAAAATTTTTTTTTAAAAAGGAGAGTTTGTTTTGAAGGAGAGATTTATTTCTTCTTGAATCTAAGATGTATTAATGGCTCAAATAAACCCTGGAATTATCCACCCAAAAAAACCGTAGTTTATTATTAAAGCTAAAAACCCAATCATAGCTAATCTACCATTTGTTATTTCTGCATTTTTCCAATATCTGCCCATATAGTTTTTAATTTTATTTGAATCTTTATCAATTAAATAATTTGGTTCTAAAGGTTCCTGCAACCTTTTGATTGCGTATAAAGAGAATTGAATCGTGATTGCAATGATAACAACTATAAAACTAGTAAGAGCATCCATTTTTAGATTTCAAATGTGATCGGTTAGTAAGCCAAAGTGTAAATGTCATTAGTAGACATCAAACATTTCCTTACATCTGGTTTATTGACAGAGGAAAACTTAACTTAAATTATTAACAAATGTAACATATTTAAAAAAATTTAGTATGAATCCTTACTTTTTCTTTGGATTTAACATTTTTAAAGACTTAATTGCTACATTTATGTGTCATATATCAAAGCATTAGTTTTAATTGAATTACAAATTAGCTTTAAAGTCTTATTTTTCCTAATCAGATAAAGTATTGAAAAGTTTTCTAAAAGGAATATTTTTCAATGTTATTTATAAAAAAATTTTAATAACTAGAGTTTATTACTTTTGTTTAATTTCTGGAAGGTAGAATTTATTGCCTAATGTATAACCAATGGACATAAGTACGAACCCAATAAGTTGAGGTAAATGAGAATTTGCCAAAGAGATTTTTTCAATCATTTCTCAATCTATAAAACAATATAATAATAAAAAAATTTTAATTTTGTAAATCTATTATTTTTTTGATTCTTTAATTTCCCCAGATTTTTTTAGTGAATTAACAAGTCTTTCATTTTCTGTTTTTAAATTTTCTAATGCAGATTTTGTGAATTGTTCTTTAGCCTCAAATTTTGCTGAACTTATGACTTTTTTATTAGGAAGTTTTTTCTTGGGTTCAGGATTCATATTAAACAGCTTTTTAAAAATTTTATAAGTTATTTTTTTTGTACTAGGTATTATTTTTTACAATTTTCTGGTTAATAATATTTGTTTACATAAACAAATTAAACTTTATCTTTTGGGAGCCTTAACCATCCAGTGGTCCATTCTGATTTTAGTTTTGCCCATGAAATCCTTTTAATATCTTTTTTATTTTTGGTAGGAAAAATATCAACCCATCTTTCTTCATTTTTTCCACCATAAGCTTTAACTTGAAAATGCCTATTGCCATTAATAGTTTTTGGTGCTGTCCAACATAAAGTAGGAGGCCATTTCATGAGAAATTTTAAAAGTTAAAAAACTAAAGGTTGCTTTGACCAGTCAAAACTAACCCATAATATGCAATCGTACCAAGGATAAGTACGATACCAAGTATTCTAATAATCATGCTTTAATTTTTAAGTTCAAATAATATTAAAGAAGTTTTATAAATATGAGTTGAAGATTTAATATTTTCTAATTTTTCTTTTTTTTATTTCTAACTATGGAATGGCAAGATTCATGATGCCATTCATTCTGAATCTTGCCAATAAATTCATAAATAAATGAATCGGGACATCCAGTTTCTTTTTGAAGTTCTAAAAGTTCTTCTTTAATTAATTGATATACACTCGTTATTACCCCTAAATTTTCGCCTTGGGAAGGAGTCCATTTCTTATTCTCCATTAATATTTTTTAAATTATTTTCCACAATATCGTAATAGGTTATGTCTCCATAATCAGCATCTGAACAACATAAATCTCCATATAGTTCCTCTAATAAATCGTATGCATCTGAATACTTATCAAAACTTTGAGCGGTTAATTCGTCATCTTTCCCATCAATTCTAATTATTTTATAAGTCATATTTTACTTAGATATAAAAAGTATTTTTGATTTATTAGATCATCCTATAAATAAAAATCTTATTTAGGAGTATTGGTTGGGTAAAGCTTCTGAATTTTATTTTTCTGAATTTCAATTTTTCTTTGTTCATATTTTTTTGCCATTATTTTGCTGATAAATAATTGTGGGATAAGCCAAACTAATGCAATAGCTACAGCCATGAAAGCAGGATTTCTCCAAGTTAACCTTATAATCTCTTGTATAAATTCTTGATTGAAATTTTCCATACATTAAATTTTGATGATAAAAATATCTTTGCTTTCTTTTATAAAAATCTTTTGAATATCACAAATTATTATAACCTTAATAAATCTTATAAGGAATTTTTATAAATTTTTACTTTTTCTAGTTTGTTTTTTTTATATTTGGATTTAGATTAATTTTTTATCTTTGAGTTTAGGATGCCGACTTATCTAATTACAGGATCAAATAGGGGTATTGGATTAGAATTATGTAAGCAAATTCATAAAAGGGGAGATAATGTAATTGCTACGTGTAGGAAAGCTTCAAAAGAACTTAGAGATTTAGGAGTAAGAGTTGAAGAGAATATAGAAATTTCTTCTAATGAGTCGATAACAAATTTGTGTAAAAAATTATCCGGAGTTAATTTAGATTGCTTAATTCATAATGCAGGAATTTATGAATTTAATTCTTTCGAAAACATAGATAAAAAAAGTATTTTGCGTCAATTTGAAGTAAATGCATTGAGCCCAATATGTATGACTCAATCACTTAAACATCTTTTAAAAAGATCTTCTAAAGTTGCTTTCATCACAAGTAGAATGGGATCTATTGAAGATAATTCATCTGGAAGTTCTTATGGATACAGGATGTCTAAAGTTGCCCTGTCAATGGCAGCAAAATCACTTTCTATAGATTTATCAAAAGAAGATATTTATGTTGCTATTTTGCATCCTGGGTTAGTGAGTACAAGAATGACTGGTTTTACAAGAAATGGAATTAGTCCTGAACAATCAGCAAATGGACTTTTAAAACGTATTGATTCTTTAAATAAAAAAAATTCAGGTACTTTTTGGCATGCCAACGGAGAAGTTTTGCCTTGGTGATATCTACACTTCTATGTTGAAGAGATTTATATATTAAATTTGTTAAAAAACCTTTAAATTTTTAACGAATTTCTTTCCTTATTTAATTCTTTTAGTTATGTTAAGAAAAACATTAGTAAAGGAGGTGATTCATTGTCGTATCTACCGAAAAATGCGGTTAACAAAGGGGCCGTGAATTCAGTATCTTCATCACATTCATCGGTCTCTTTTTCATTAATCAAGAAAAAAGGTTTTATCATTAATAGATTTATATAAATTAGTTACTTAATAACCAAAAACTCTGCATCTCAAGAAGTTGCAGAGTTTTTTTTATGAATTTAATTAATTATCAAAAGTGAACTTTATCTTTTTTGTCCGAAGTAAATTAAGGCCAAAAAAGATAAAGTGCTTACCAGAGCGATTAAGTACCAACCAGTTGAGGAGTTGCTAATTACTTCTGTCATTTATTTTAATTTATCGGAGGAATTGATTATTTGAGTAAAAATCACAATTGAGAGCATTAAAAAAACCAAAAGTATGTAAGTTACTTTCATTTATAAAAAAATGCTAATTATTAAAAAGATTATTCCTAAAACTACCGTAACAATTGCTCCATCAACTAATAAGTCTTTCCATGTATAAGTTTTAAGCATCCTTGCTTTATCTTCTTCACTCATGAGATTCTTCAACCACGTCCAGTCTAAAAGCTGTGTTAATGCAACACCAAAAATTAAATGACCAATCAAAATACCAATTAGATCAATTCTAGATATATCCTTAGTGAGACTTGTAATAATAAAAAAGTTCACTAGCTTTTGTCTTTATTAGATAAAGCTCCACCTTCCTCTTTGTATTTTTCCCAAGCTTCGCTTATTTTTGCTTTAGAGAAGTTTTGTTTGCCGTCAGAGAATTTATTTTTAAGTTTATTAAAACTATTTGTCAGCTCTTTTTTTGTTGGTTCATCAAGAAAGTTTGATGTTAATTTCCATAAGTACCAGCTACTAGCAAGTAGAAGAATTAATCCCAGTAATTGCATATTTGTTTTTTACTATGCTACAAGTTTTTAAATGGTTTCGATAAATTAATTCATTTAATACCATAATAATTTTTTTGAGACTAATCAAAATTAAAAATTTATCCAGTGGAAAAATATTCTATCCAGCAACCATATAGTTAATCCCCCTTCCAGGAAAGCTAGCCAGTACATACCATAATCAGAAAATCCCATTTGTTCTTTGACTGTTTTAATTAATTTTTTATGAGCTTTAATGAGATCTTTCATTAATAACTAAAAATGTTTTAAAGCTGCTGAATTTCTTGAACTAAAAAACCCTTTCCATAGCAAGATAGGCACGTTTTAGTCTCATCTAACGAAATTCTTAGAAAACCTGCTCCATTACATCTGAAGCAATTTACTTTAGAAGTTGAGTAGAGTTTTGATTTGATTTTAGCAGCACGGTTTAGGTAAGAAACAGTTTCCTTACGACCGTTTGCTTTAGCAGCTTTGTTTAAAAGTTTTTTGTAGTTGACTTTAAGTTCTTGGGTATTCATCTTTTAACTGAAACTAGTTTTCGAATATAGGTAAAAAGAAGCAAAAATTATTAAAATAAG